>JAJTHJ010000036.1 GCA_021298875.1 Burkholderiales bacterium
GGCGCGCAGCTTTTTCAGCAGCTCTTCGGTCAGTTCGTCGTTGGCGTGGGCAACGACTTCGCCCGTGTCGGCGTCGACCACGTCGCTCGCCAGCACGCGGCCCAGCAGGTAGTCCTCGGGCACTTCGATGCGCGTCATGCCGGCCGCTTCCATCTCGCGGATGTGCTTGGCGTTGATGCGCTTGTCGCGGGCGACGATCACGCGGCCGCTGCTGTCGGCGATGTCGAAACGCGCGATCTCGCCGCGCAGCCGCTCGGGCACCAGCTCCATGTAGCCGCCGGTATTGGGCGCCAGGGTGAAGCTGTCGAAGGTGAAGCAGTGCGCCAGGATCTGCTCGACCGTCAGGCCGATGGCCTTGAGCAGGATCGTCGCCGGCATCTTGCGGCGGCGGTCCACGCGGAAGAACAGGATGTCCTTGGCGTCGAACTCGAAGTCGAGCCATGAGCCGCGGTACGGGATCACGCGCGCCGAGAACAACAGCTTGCCCGACGAGTGCGTCTTGCCGCGGTCGTGCTCGAAGAACACGCCGGGCGAGCGGTGCAGCTGGGAGACGATCACCCGCTCGGTGCCGTTGATGACGAAGGAGCCGGTGTCGGTCATCAGGGGCATCTCGCCCATGTAGACCTCCTGCTCCTTGACCTCCTTGACGGTGGGCTTGGACGCCTCACGGTCGAGGATCGCCAGCCGCACCTTGGCGCGCAGCGGCGCGGCGTAGGTCAGGCCGCGCTGCTGGCACTCCTTCACGTCGAACACCGGCTGGCCGAGCGTGTAGCCGGCGAACTCCAGTCGCGCGAAGCCGTTATGGGAGACGATCGGGAAGATCGACGTGAACGCCGCCTGCAAGCCCTGGTCGGCGCGCTTGGACGGCGCGACGTCCTCTTGCAGGAAATGGCGGTACGACTCGAGCTGGGTGGTGAGCAGGTAGGGCACCTGCTGCTCGGCGGGCCGCTTGGCAAAACTTTTGCGGATGCGCTTTTTTTCGGTGAACGAGTACGGCATGGTCGCTCCGTTCAAGGCGATGCGGTGCGCGGCGCGGGGACGACAAAACCCGCGCGGAGCGAGCAGCTCCGCGCGGCCAGTCGGCTCGCGCGTTGTCCGTTCATCAGGGGAAGTCTTTGCAAAGCGTCGCCGGGCAGCGGCGCGTTGCGAAGGCTTCCCGCCTTCGCTTTACTCAGCCCCCCCTCAAGGGGAGGGGAAGGGGGTGGGGATGGGGTGTAAGGAGCAACCTCAGAAGAGGCAGAGTCCCCAACAACCCATCCCCCTCCCGGCCTCCCCCTTGAAGGGGGAGGAGGGGTCTTATTTGATCTCCACTTTGGCACCGGCGTCTTCCAGCTTCTTCTTGGCGGCGTCGGCGTCGGCCTTGTTCACGCCTTCCTTGACGGGCTTGGGCGCGCCGTCGACCAGATCCTTGGCCTCCTTCAGGCCCAGGCTGGTCAGCTCGCGCACGGCCTTGATGACATTGACCTTGTTGGCGCCGGCTTCCACCAGCATCACGGTGAACTCGGTCTTCTCTTCGACCGGGGCCGCGGCCGCGCCGCCGCCGGCCGGGGCCGCCACCGCGACCGCCGCGGCGGCAGCAGAGACGCCGAACTTCTCTTCCATCATCTTGATCAGCTCGGAAATCTCGAGGACGGATTTCGCGGCGATCGCGTCGAGGATCTCTTGATTCGAAAGTGCCATGACTTACTCCTGAATGCGTTGTGTTGAAAAGATCAGCAAAAGGTTTGCACGGGAATCACGCGGGCGCCTTGGCGTCGCGCACCGCCGCCAGCGTGCGCACGAGGCGCGCCGGCACTTCGTTGAGGGTGCGGACGAACTGCCCGATCGGCGCCTTCATGGTCGCCATCAGCTTGGCCAACAACTCCTCGCGGCTCGGCATCGTGGCGAGCGCCTTCACGCCCGCCTCGTCCATGACGAAGTTGGCCATGGCGCCTGCCTTGACCACGAGCTTGTCGTTGTCCTTGGCAAAGCCGGACAGCACCTTGGCCGCGGCCACCGGGTCGGCGGAGAAGCCGTACACCAGCGGGCCGGAGAGCTTCTCCGTCAACGCGGCGAACGGCGTGCCGGCCACAGCGCGACGCGCCAGGGTGTTCTTCAGCACACGCAACTGGACACCCTGGCTGCGCGCCTGCTTGCGCAGCTTGGTGACCGATTCCACATTCAAACCACGGTATTCGGCGACGACGATCGTCTGGGCCGCCGCGACGAGCGCGGAGACTTCCTCGATCTGGGCCGCTTTTTCCTGCCGGTTCATACCCATGGTTCGTACTCCACTAGCGAGAAGTGCTTCGCGATATTCCTGCTCGGCACCGGTTCAAAAAAACCGGCGACTGAAGGGAGGCGACTTCCGGGCGTGGTGGTGTAACGCACAACGCACTTCCATTGCATCTTCTTCAGGTCCGCCGTCTGCGCGGGGCGCTTTCGCGTTTAAGCCGCGGGCGCTGCACGCCTTTGGCCCCAGCGGTCTTTGACAGCTGCGCGCCCCGTAAAGAACGCGCGGCCCAAAGCCCTTGCAGCCCGGCGCTCCGGCGCCGGGCCATCAAACCTTTCCTACGCGGCCAGCGTGGCCGGATCGACGCGCACGCCGATGCCCATGGTCGAGGACACCGAGACCTTGCGCAGATAAATGCCCTTCGACGACGACGGCTTGGCCTTGTTCAGCGCGTCGGCCAGCGCCACCGCATTGCTGCGCAGCGCATCGAGCCCGAACGAGGCACGGCCAATCGAGCAATGCACGATGCCTTCCTTGTTGGCGCGGAACTGCACCTGACCCGCCTTGGCGTTCCTGACCGCACCGGTCACGTCGGCCGTCACCGTGCCCACCTTGGGGTTGGGCATCAGGCCGCGCGGACCCAGCACCTGGCCCAGGGCACCGACGACCCGCATCGCATCCGGCGTGGCGATCACCACGTCGAAGTCCATGAAGCCGCCCTTGACCTTGGCGGCCAGATCGTCGAAGCCCACCTCGTCGGCGCCGGCAGCCTTGGCTTCCTCGGCCTTCGCGCCTTGCGCGAAGACAGCCACGCGCACCGTCTTGCCGGTGCCGGCCGGCAGCACGACCGAGCCGCGCACGTTCTGGTCGGACTTCTTGGCGTCGATGCCGAGCACGACGGCCACATCGACCGACTCGTCGAACTTGGCGGTGGCGGTTTCCTTCACCAGCGCCAGCGCGTCGGCGAGCGGATAGGGCTTGTTCGGTTCGACCTTGGCGCGGATCGCCTTGGTGCGCTTGGAGATGTGCGGCATTTACAGGCCCTCCACCGTTATGCCCATCGAGCGGGCGCTGCCCGCGATGGTGCGCACCGCCGCGTCGAGGCTGGCGGCGGTCAGATCGGGGGTCTTGGTCTTGGCGATCTCTTCAGCCTGGGCGCGGGTGATCTTGCCCACCTTGTCGGTGTGCGGTTTGGCCGAGCCTTTCTCGATTTTGGCCGCCTTCTTGATGAGGATCGTCGCCGGCGGCGTCTTCATCACGAAGGTGAAGCTCTTGTCGGCGAACGCGGTGATCACCACCGGAATCGGCAGGCCTGGCTCCACGCCCTGCGTCTGGGCGTTGAAGGCCTTGCAGAACTCCATGATGTTCAGGCCGCGCTGGCCGAGCGCCGGCCCGATCGGCGGCGACGGATTGGCTTTACCCGCTGGCACTTGCAGCTTGATAAAGCCGACGATCTTCTTTGCCATGTCAGCTTTCCTCCGGGTTCAAACGTGCGGTCGGGATCGACTCCCTACTGGCACTCCCCGCCAATGTGGGCCACTTGCCGCGGGCCCGTTGCGGTGCCGCCTCGCGGCGGCGGGACGTCAAACCTTTTCGACCTGGCCGAATTCCAGATCGACCGGCGTGGAACGACCGAAGATCGTCACCGACACCCGCACTCGGTTCTTGTCGTAGTTCACTTCTTCGACGTTGCCGTTGAAGTCGGTGAACGGACCGTCCTTGATGCGCACCATCTCGCCCACCTCGAACAGCACCTTGGGGCGCGGCTTCTCGTAACCTTCCTGCATCCGCAGCAGGATTTCATCGACTTCCTTGACCGACAGCGGCGAGGGCTTGTTGGCCTTGCCGCCGAGGAAGCCCGTCACCTTCGGCGTGCTCTTGACCAGGTGCCAGGCCTCGTCGGTCATGTCCATTTCGACCAGCACGTAGCCGGAGTACAAGCGCCGCTCGGTGATCGCCTTCTTGCCGCCCTTGACCTCGACGACTTCTTCGGTCGGCACCAGGATGCGGCCAAACTGCGCCTGCAAGCCGGCGCGGTTGACGCGCTCCTGCAGCGCCTTGGCCACACTCTTTTCCATGCCCGAGTAGGCGTGCACCACGTACCAGCGCTTGCTGCTGGCCGCGACCGGCGCCTGTTCGACGACTGCCTCGCTCATGCCGTTCACCTCCAGCCCAGCAGCAGGTCGTACAGACCCCACTCGAGCAACTTGTCGACGATGAACATGAAGATCGCCATGATCACCACGAAACCGAACACGATGCCGGTGGTGTTGATGGTTTCCTTGCGCGACGGCCAGACCACGCGGCGCGTTTCGTCGTAGGACTCGCGTGCGAAGGCGAGGAACTCCTTGCCGTAGTGCGAGAACCAGGCGAGCGCCAGCGCGACAGCGAGGCCGCCCAACAACGCGCCGATCCGCAACAGCAGCGGTTGCTCGGTGAGCAGGCTGAAGCCGAGCACGCCGGCGAGCGCCACCGCCGCCGCGAGCACCACCAGCGCGATATCGCGCTTGTTGTTGACGATTTGGACGTCTTGCGTGTTCATCTGCGCATGCCCGCCGACGCTTGTGGCGCCGGCAGGCCGTATGGTTTGGCAGGGGCAGAGGGAATCGAACCCCCAACCTTCGGTTTTGGAGACCGACGCTCTGCCAGTTGAGCTATACCCCTA
>JAJTHJ010000127.1 GCA_021298875.1 Burkholderiales bacterium
AACATCCTGCAGCGGCAGCGGTAAACGATGGCCCTGCTCGCCCGTCGCAGCCCCGGCCGCCGTGCGCGGCGGATGCTGGCCGACATCAACGTCGTACCGTACATCGACGTGATGCTGGTGCTGGTGGTGATCCTGATGGTCTCCGCGCCGTTCGTGAACCCGAGCCTCGTCAATCTACCTTCGGTGGGCAAGTCCTCGCGCGCGCCGGACAAACCCCTGGAAGTCGTAATCAAGCGCGACGGCGCAGTGTCGCTACGCGCGGGCGGGCGCGAGCTGGCGAGCGACCTGCCCGGCACGCTGGCCGAGATCAAGGCGCGGCAGAAGGCCAGCCCGGGCAACCCGCCGCCGGTGGTCATCGCCGCCGACAAAGACCTGCGCTACGAGCAGGTGATGCAGGTAATGAGCACGCTGCAAAAAGAGAACGTGGCGCGGGTCGGGCTGGCGGTGCGGCAGGAGTAGGCCAGCGCATGTCGGCCGTCGCCACCCTGCCCAAACGCCCGCCGCGCTCGGGCGAACGGCTGCCGGCGTCCTTCGGCTTGTCGCTGGCGATGCATCTGCTGCTTTTTGCGGCACTGGCCTTCGTCGTGCGCTGGAACGTCGAGCCGCAGGGCATGGTGGTTGCCGAACTCTGGGGCGTGCCGGCCCGCGTCGGGCCGCAGCCGACCCCGCCCGCGCCGCCGGTGGCGGTGCCCGAACCCGAACCCGCTCCTGCCGCCGAGGTGAAGCCCGCGCCGACCAAGCCCGAAGTGGACATCGCGTTGGAGCAGGAGAAGAAGCGTCGCGCAGCGGAAGAGGAAGCGCGCCGCGAAGCCGAGAAGAAGCGCAAGTCCGACGAGGCCGCACGCGCCAAGGCCGAGGCCGAGAAAAAGCGCGCCGCCGCGGAAGCGGACAAACAGCGCCAGGCGGCCGCACAGCGCGAGCAGGAAAAGCGCTTGGCAGCACAGGCCGCCGAGTTCCGCAAGCAGATCGAGGCGCGCACGCAGGCGCAAGCCGGCGGCAGCGGCGCGCCGGGGCTGGAGGCGCGCGGCGGGCGCGGTAGTGCGGATGCTGGGTATGAGGGCGCGGTTCGCGCCTGTATCCGACCGCATATTGCGTTTGCAGTGCCAGACACCGTCAAGCGCGGCCAGTTCACGGCGACGTTCACGGTATTCCTGCTCCCGAGCGGCGAACAAATGGGCGTGCCTCGGTTGGACAGGGCAAGCGGCTTGCCCGGCTACGACGCCGCCGTCGAGCGCGCCATTCGGCGCTGCGATCCGTTTCCAAAAAAGAAGGACGAAGTCGTTCGATCGATTCGCCTCGACTTCGACCCAGTGGACTGAAACGACAGGCCACGCGAATCGAGGCGCCAGCACTGCGTTGGCAGCGGTCTTCCCTCACCCGGCCGCTGCCGCGGCCACCCTCTCCCGGTGGGAGAGGGTTGAAAAAGCCCCTCTCCCCACGGGAGAGGGGTTGGGGGTGAGGGAAGACCGCAGCACGCCGCGCGAGTCTCACGCAATCGGGCATCCGAACACAAGGAACCTTCCGCCGCTTTCGCGGTCACCCTGCTTCATATAATCCTTCGCAGATGCAGCGACGCACCCTCCTCCAGGCGCTCGGCACCGCGGGCGCCCTCTCTGCCGTACCGCCGCTCGCCCGCGCCCAGTTGCGGGTCGAAATCTCCGGCGTCGGCAGCCAGCAGTTTCCTATCGCTATCGCGCCCTTCGTGCGCGAGGGCAACCCGCCACAGGACGTGGACGCCATCGTCCGCGCCGACCTTGCTCGCAGCGGGATGTTTCGGCTGATCGATGCCGGCACTGCGCCGCTACCCGACAACCCGGCGCCGGACCTGGCCGCCTGGCGCGCGCGCGGCGCCGATGCACTGGCGATGGGCACGGTCGCACGACTGGCCGACGGCAACTACGACGTGCGCTTCCGCCTGTTCGACACGGTCGCCACCAAGCAGGTCGAAGGGCTGTCCTACGTAGTGCCGGCGGCTGACCTGCGCACCGCCGCGCACAAGATCGCCGACCGCATTTACGAAAGGCTGACCGGCGTACCCGGCGTCTTCGCCACCCGCATCGTCTACGTGGCGCAGTTGTCGCCCACCGCCTTCGAGTTGCAGATTGCCGATGCCGACGGCGCCAATCCGCAGGCGGCGTTGCGCTCGCGCGAGCCGATCATCTCGCCCGCCTGGTCGTGGGACGGCACGCGGCTGGCTTATGTCAGCTTCGAGTCGCGCAAGCCGGTCGTCTATGTGCACACGCTCGCCACCGGACAGCGGCGCGCGTTGGCGAACTTCCAGGGCAGCAACAGCGCCCCGGCCTGGGCGCCGGACGGCCGCACGCTGGCGGTGGCGCTCACGCTGACCGGCAACACGCAGATCTATCTGCTCGACGCCAACGGCGGCAACCCCAGCCGCGTGACTCGCACCGCCGGCATCGATACCGAGCCGGCCTTCGCGCCCGACGGCAAGACGCTTTACTTCACCTCTGACCGCGGCGGCGGCCCGCAGATTTATCGCGTGGCACTGCCGGGCGGTGAGCCGCAGCGGATGACCTTCAACGGCGACTACAACGTGAGCGCGCGGCCGAGCCCGGACGGCAAGCTGTTGACCTATGTCGGCCGCCGCGACGGACGCTTCCGCGTGCAGGTGCTCGATCTGGCGAGCGGGCAGGAAACGACCGTCAGCGACACCACGCGCGACGAGTCGCCGAGCTTTGCCCCCAACGGCCGGCAGGTGCTGTATGCGACCGAGCTTGGCGGCCGCGGCGTGCTCGCCACCGCCGCGATCGACGGCCGCGTGCGCACGCGGCTGGCCGGCCCGCAGGGCGACGTACGCGAGCCAGCCTGGGGCCCCTTCCTCAAGTAAAGGAGACGACGATGTTCCGCACGTTTGTAACCCTGACTGCGGCGCTGCTGCTGGCCGCCTGCTCCAGCGTCCCGCTGGACGAACAGAAAGGCGTGCCGATCGACGACAAGAGCAAGCCCGCCGCCGGCGCCACGACCGATCCCGCCGCGCAGACCGGCGCGGTCAAGACGGTCGACGCCACCGGCAGCAGTACCCGCGGCGACGACCCGACCACCGGGCTGCTTGCCCGACGCAGCATCTACTTCGAGTTCGATCAGTTCACAGTGCAGGAGCAGTACAAGCCGCTGCTGGAGGCGCACGCCAAGTACCTGGGGGCCAACCGCGCGCGGCGGATCGCGATTGAGGGTAACACCGACGAGCGCGGCAGCCGCGAGTACAACCTGGCACTCGGCCAGAAGCGGGCCGAGGCGGTCAAACGCGCCTTGCTGCTGCTCGGCGTGACCGAAGTGCAGGTCGAGACGGTGAGCTTCGGCGAAGAAAAGCCGCGCGCCCAGGGTAGTACCGAAGAAGCCTTGGCCGAGAACCGGCGCGCCGACATCGTCTACAAGTGAGCGCGACGATGCACCGCGTGCTGCTTGCCACCCTGACCGCGGGCGCGCTGCTGGCGCCGGCGCCGGCGCCGGCGCAACTCTTTAGCGACAACGAGGCGCGCAAGGCCATCCTCGATCTACGCAGCAAGCAGGCCGACCTCGAAGCCAAGGACGTGACCTTGGGCGAACGCCTCGAACGGCTGGAAGCCGCCAATCGCGCGCAGCTCGAGTTGTCGATCCAGGTCGATACCCTCAAGCAAGAGCTCGCGCGACTGCGCGGGCAGATCGAACTGCTGAGCAACGAGGTGGCCACGCTGCAAAAGCGCAACCGCGATCTGTACACCGACCTCGAAGCGCGGCTGAAGAAGATGGAGCCGCAAAGCGTCACCGTGGACGGCCGCACCGGCAACGTCGCCCCGGCCGAGCAGGCCGCCTACGACAACGCGCTGGCGCGCTTCCGCGCCAACGACTTCAACGGCGCGGCGCCGGCGTTCCAGAGCTTCCTGAGCCAGTACCCGAACTCGGTGTACACGCCGAGCGCCCGGTACTGGCTCGGCAGTGCCTATTACGCCGCGCGCGACCACAAGGCGGCGATCGCCACCTATTTGGCACTGGTGGATGGCTACCCCGACTCGCCGCGCGCGCCCGACGCGCTGCTGGCCGTGGCCGCGAGCCAGATGGAGCTGAAGGACAAGCGCGCCGCCAACGCAACGCTAAGCCGCATCATCCGCAACTATCCCGACAGCGAGGCCGCCAAGGCCGCGCGCGAGCGGCTGCCGGCGACGAAGTAAGGGCGCCGACACCGGCAGCTTTGGCTGCACTGCAACGCTCTTGCCTCAAGACTGCCGCTACCGACGAACCGCGCGTAATCGGGGTACCGACGCCCCCACCCCGACCCCTGATGTTTCCCCGGGTTTTCACAGTCGAACTCCGAGGCGGTGACCGAGTTGTCTTCGGGCGGTGGCGGACAAGGGGATGAGTTCATGAGCGCACAGCAGGACGGCCAGACGGACGACCGACAG
>JAJTHJ010000399.1 GCA_021298875.1 Burkholderiales bacterium
AACAGCTCGCCGGGCTACTACCGCGACCTGCTCGCGCGGCTGACCAAGTTCGCCGCCGGCGGCCAACTGGGCCCCTTCAAGAACGGCTATTGGGGCAACCCGGCCTTCAAGCTCCCGCCCGAGGCCAACCTGATGGCGGTGGCGCACTACCTGGAGGCGCTCGACTTCCAGCGCGAGATCGTCAAGATCCAGACGGTGTTCGGCGGCAAGAACCCGCATCCGAACTGGCTGGTCGGCGGCGTGCCCTGCTCGTTGAACGTCAACGAGATCGGCGCGGTCGGTGCGATCAACATGGAGTCGCTGAACCGCGTCGGCAAGATCGTGGACGACACGATCGCCTTCATCGATCAGGTCTACATCCCCGACCTGCTGGCGATCGCCTCGTTCTACAAGGATCAGCTCTGGGGCGGCGGCATCTCCGGCCAGAACGTGATGACCTACGGCGAGTTCCCGGACATCGCCAACGACGACTCCAACAAGAGCCTGATGATGCCGCGCGGCGCGATCCTGAACGGCAACCTGAAAGAGATCCTGCCGATCGATGCGGCCGACCCGGCCCTCATCCAGGAGTACGTCAACCACAGCTGGTACAAGTACCCGGACGAGAGCAAGGGCCTGCATCCCTGGGACGGTGTGACCGACCCCAACTTCGTGCTCGGCCCGGGCAACGTCGGCACCAAGACCAACATCGAGTGGCTGGGCGCCGAGGGCAAGTACTCCTGGATCAAGGCGCCGCGCTTCAAGGGGCAGCCGATGGAAGTCGGCCCGCTGGCGCGCTACATCGTGTACTACGCGATGGGTATTCCCGAGTTCAAGGAGCCGGTGGACAAGGTGCTGAAGGACCTGGGCCTGCCGCTGACCGCGATCTTCTCCACGCTCGGCCGCACCGCCGCGCGCGGGTTGGAGGCCTCGTGGGCCGCGCACAAGATGAAGTACTTCTTCGACAAGCTGATGGCCAATCTCAGGAACGGCAACACCTCGACCGCCAACATCGCCAACTGGAATCCGTCGACATGGCCGGCCCAGGCCAAGGGCTACGGCCTGGTCGAGGCGCCACGCGGCGCGCTCGGGCACTGGACCAGGATCCGCAACACCCGGATCGACCTGTACCAGTGCATCGTGCCGACCACGTGGAACGGCGGGCCGCGCGATCCGAAGAACCAGATCGGCGCTTTCGAAGCCAGCCTGATGAACACCAAGGTGGCGGTGGCCGATCAGCCCGTCGAGATCCTGCGCACGCTCCACAGCTTCGACCCCTGCCTGGCCTGCGCCACGCACGTGATCTCGCCCGAGGGCGAGGAAGTCGCGCGCGTGTCGGTGCGCTAGGCGCGAAAGGAGGCCCTAAATGGCAGCGGTTCCGCAAGGCCATGCCCACGCGGTCTACGTTTGGGAAGCCCCCGTCCGCCTGTGGCACTGGGTGATGATGGTGGCGATGTTCGTGTTGATGGGCACGGGTTACCTGATCGGCGTTCCGCTGTTCTCGGTGATCGGCGAGGCCCACAACCAGTACTGGTTCGGCTACGTGCGCTTTTTGCACTTCGCCGCCGGCTACGTCTTCGCCATTTTCCTCGTGCTGCGGATCTACTGGGCCTTCGTCGGCAACAAGTACTCGCGCGAAATCTTCCTCGTGCCGTTCGCGTTGTTCACGGCGAAGTTCTGGAAGGGGTTGATCGACGACATCCTGTTTTACGCCTACATCCGGCGCGAGCCCGGCAGCTACGAAGGGCACAACCCGCTGGCGGCGGTGGCGATGTTCGCGATGTACCTGCTGGGTTCGGTTTTCATGATCTTCACCGGCTTCGCGCTGTACGGCGAAGGCACCGGCGCGACCACCTGGCAGTACAAGATGTTTACCTCGTGGGTCGAGCCGATCTTCGGCAACCCGCAGAACATCCACACGTGGCATCGCTTCGGCATGTGGTACCTGATCGTGTTTTCGATGGTCCACATCTACATGGTGATGCGGCAGGACGTGTTCACCAACGAGACCATCGTCAGCACGATGATCAACGGCTGGAGGCTGAAAAAGCCGTGAACCCGGCACTGGCCACACCGTTGGCGTTGAGGGGGGCGGCTGGGGCGCGCCGACGCGCGACCCCCGCCGCGCAGTCGCGAGGTGCGCTGCGCCTGACGGCGCGGCGCACCCCCGTGCACCCCGGCCATTTTCTCGAAAGCCGCTATCTGAAGCCGCTTTCGATCACCCAGCAGGCACTTGCCGCCGCGCTCGGCATTTCGCGCCGGCGCGTCAACGAACTGATCCGCGGCCGCCGCGGCATCACCGCCGACACTGCGGTGCGGCTGGCGCTTTTCTTCCGCAACGACGCCGCGTTCTGGATGCAATTGCAGACCGACTGGGATTTGCATCTGGCTGCACGCCGGCTGGCCGCGGCCTGATCGCGGCCGGCTTACCCTGAGCTTTCGTCGGTCGCGCGTGCGCCGAGCGCGCGCAGCCGCTCGTCGGTGGTCAGAAAGTCGCGCGCGGTGGTCAGGTTCAGCTCCGCGAATCCGTCCGCCAGCCCCGTCGCGCTAAACAGACCGCCGTCGGTGCCGCGGCTCAGCCAGCCGCGCGCCACCATCGCGTCGACCCGTCGCCGCACCGTGGCGTCCGGTACGCCGGTGGCGGTGGCCAGCGAGTACGCGTTGCACGGCCGCAGCGGCGAGGCCGGCGGCGCGTCGCCGACCGTGTCCGCGCGCGTTGTGACTTCGATGGTGGTCAGGTCGGCGGCCGGATCGCGCAGCAGCAGCGAAAGGTTGGACAGCGCCACCTCGCCCAGCAGCAGCGGCAGCAGCAGATCGCCGTCGAACGCCGCGCGCAGCCGCTGCAAGTGGCGGTGGTGGTAATCGGCCACCCGCAGCGCAGGTTCGAGCGGAATGTCGCCAACCGGCGCCGCCGCCGCGATTTGCGTGGAGAACGCGGCTGTGGCGGGCGCGGCGGTCGTGCGCGCCGCGAGCGTCAGTGCCGCCCGCAGCGCGGCCGGCCCGGCCGGCGCGGCGTCGTGGGCCAGTGCCGCGCGCAGCAGGCCGGCGGTCTGCACGAAGTCGTTGTACACCCAGCGCGCGGCCGCCCGTTGGAAGACCGCAGCCAGCCGCTCGGTGGCGGCCACGTGGCCGCGGCCGGTCGGTCGCAGCCAGCCGTCGCGCTCCAGACTGCGCAAGCGCCGGCGGGCCGACTCGCGCGGCATCGCCAGTTCCGACACCAGGCGGGCGAGCGGGTAGCGGTGTTCGCGCAGCGCATCGCCGGCCGCCGCCGCGTGCCGCCACACGTCGAGCGCGACCAGCGCCCGCAAAATGTCGCTGGCGAAGAGCCGGTACCACGCGTTGAGCACGCGCAGATGGTGCCCCCACATCAGGATTGAGATCGTCGCCGCGCGGCGGTCATAGGCGGCGGGCAGCGCAGGCGCCGGCGGCGGGTGCGGCGCGCGGTCGGCGTCGGCGGCTTCGCTCGCCAGCGTAGCTTCGCGCGGCGCGGCGTGGAGCGAAGAGGGCACAGCAGGGCTCCGTGGGCTGATAACTGCGCGCAGTCCGGCACGCCGCGCCGGTCGCCGGCGCAGGTCAGCCGAAATCCAGGAAGAAGTACGCCGAGGCGGCCGCTCCGGTCGCCAGCGCCGCGGCCCGCAACCATTTCGGGTCGATGCGTCCGGCGACGCGGTCGCCGAGCGCGCCGCCGATCAGTCCGCCGGCCGCCACTGCCATCGCGGCCGGCCAGACCACGTGCGTGCCGTCCCAGATCAGGTAGGCGACCGCGCCGGCCTTGGCGGAGAGCAGCAGCGCCATCCGCAGCGCGTTTTGCCGGGGCAGCGTGTCGGGCAGTACGAAGGAGAACGCGGCCATCAGCATCACCGACAGCCCGGCGCCGAAGTAGCCGCTGTACAGTGCCGCCGCCACGGATACGGCGGCCAGCGCCGGCAGCGATTCGCCGGGTGCCGCATCGTCGGCGCGCGACGAGCGGGCACGCAGCGCGGCTTTCAGGCGCGGCCCGGCCCAGAACACCGCGGTCGCGGCCAGCAGCAGCCAAGGCACCACCGACTCGAAGGCCTGCGCCCCCAGGCGCAGCAGCAGCCAAGCGCCAGCGACGCCGGCCAAGGGCGCCGCGCCGAGCGCCCACGGCAGCCGCGCCCGCTGGCCGCGCAGTCCGGCGCGCTCGGTCCAGGTGGCGGAAAACAGGCCCGGGATCGCGGCCACGCTGCCGGTCACGTTGGCGTGCAGCGCGGGCACGCCGGCGGCGAGCAGCGCGGGGAACACCAACAGACCGCCGCCGCCGGCCACCGCATTGATCGCCGCGGCCGCCGCGCCGGCGATGCCGAGCAGGGCCAGATGCAGCGCGTCGAGTTCGACCACGGCGCGGCGCCGGTCAGATCAGACCCTTGGCCGCCAGCTGCCCGACGATCAGTCGCGCGAACTGCGCGGAGTCTTCGCGCGGATTGTTGGGCGCGAAGGTGGCGGTGGTTGCCGCCCACAGCAGTTTGTCTTCTAGCACGCTGAACAAGCGCACCTCGCCGTAGACGGTTTGCGTGGTCACCACCTGCACCGGATAGGCGCCGAGCGGATAGGGGTAGGCGTACACCGGCCCCCAGGCGGGGCCGTACCAGCCGTAGAAGCCCCAGGGTGGACCCCAGTACGCGGGTGCGGTGGGAATCACGCTCGTCTGGTTCGAGACCTGCAACACCCGCGCCGACAGCACACCGGTGGCGCCGGCGGCGCGCACCGCCTGCTCCAGTTGCGCGCGCGGTACGTCGCCCTCGTCGGGCAGGACGCGGTAGCCCGGCTGCGCATCGACGCCGCGGGCGCGCAGTGCGGCGACCATCTCGTCTTCGAAGGTGCGGCGGATGCTCGAGTCGCGCAGCATGCCGACCACCAGGATGCGCTTGACCGCCGGGCCGGGGTCGGGCGCCTGCCATTCGTTGACGATCAAGGTCGAGGCCGCGCAGGCGGCGAGTGCGAGTGCGGCGACGGCAAGAAGCAGGCGGCGGAGCGGAGCGGTCATGGCATCCAAAGTGCGGAACAACCTCTGCATCTTGGCAGGAGCGGGGCGCTGCGGTCAAACAGCGCCGTCGGCGCCGACCCATTTCGG
>JAJTHJ010000228.1 GCA_021298875.1 Burkholderiales bacterium
ACACTGCCCGCGCCACGGCCTCCGCCACTTCGATCCCGTCCACTCCGGCGGACATGATGCCGCCGGCATACCCCGCGCCCTCGCCGGCCGGGTAAAGCCCGCGCACGTTGAGGCTCTGGTAGTCGGCGCCGCGGGTGATGCGCAGCGGCGATGAGGTACGCGTCTCTACGCCGGTCAGCGTCGCATCGGGCAGCGCAAAACCCTTGATCTGCCGCTCGAACGCGGGGATCGCCTCGCGGATCGCTTCCAGCACGTAGGGCGGCAGGCTTTCGCGTCCGCGCTGCGCGAGATCGGTCGGCGTCACGCCCGGCTTGTATGAGGGCTGCACGTCGCCGAACTGCGTGGACGCCCGTCCCGCCAGAAAGTCGCCCACGCGCTGCCCCGGTGCGCGGTAGTCGCCGCCGCCGAGTTCAAACGCGCGCGACTCCCAGAAGCGCTGGAAGGCCACGCCATCCAGCGGCGATACCGGGCCGGGGGCATTGGGGTCTCGCGCGTAGTCGCGCGGCGTAATGCCGACGACGATGCCGGCGTTGGCATTGCGCTCGGCGCGCGAGTACTGGCTCATGCCGTTGGTGACCACGCGGTTCGGCTCCGAGGTCGCGGCAACCACGCTGCCGCCGGGGCACATGCAGAAGCTGTACACCGAGCGGCCGTTGCGCGCGTGATGCACCAGCTTGTAGTCCGCGGCGCCCAGCAGCGGGTGGCCGGCGTGCACGCCCCAGCGCGCGCGGTCGATCAGGCTTTGCGGGTGCTCGATGCGAAAACCCACCGAAAACGGTTTGGCTTCCATCGCCACGCCGTGCGCGTGCAGCATCGCAAAGGTGTCGCGCGCCGAATGGCCGACGGCGAGCACCACGCACTCGGCATCCAAGTGCTCGCCGTCCGGATGCGCGTCGTTGGCGACCACCAGCCCGTGCACGGCGCCACGCTCGACGACGAGATCGATCACCCGCTGGCGGAAGCGGATCTCGCCGCCCAGCCGTTCGATCTCGGCGCGCATCTTCTCGACCATGCTCACCAGCCGGAAGGTGCCGATGTGCGGCTTGGCCACGTACAGGATTTCTTCCGGCGCGCCGGCCTTGACGAACTCGGTCAGCACCTTGCGCGTCAGGTGGCGCGGATCGCCGATCTGCGTCCACAGCTTGCCGTCGGAAAACGTGCCGGCGCCGCCCTCGCCGAACTGCACGTTCGACTCCGGTGTCAGCACGCTCTTGCGCCACAGCGCCCAGGTGTCTTTCGTGCGCTCGCGCACGCGCGGGCCGCGTTCGAGCACGATCGGCTGCAAGCCCATCTGCGCCAGCACCAGCGCGGCAAAGATGCCGCAGGGACCGAAGCCCACCACCACCGGCCGCGGGCGTTGCTGCGCATAGAAGTCCGCCGACGCGTGAGCGACCAGGTGGTAGCGCATATCGGGCGCCACGCGCAGATGCGGGTCGTTGGAGTGCTTGCGCAGCACGCCCGCCTCGTCAGTGACCTCGCAATCGACCGTGTACGTGAAGTACAGCGTCGAGCGCTTGCGCGCATCGACCGCGCGCTTGAAAACGGTGAAGCTCGTGAGGTCCGCGTTGCGCAGCTTCAGCCGCGCAAGGATCGCGGCGCGCAGGGCCGGCTCTGGGTGGTCGAGCGGCAGGCGCAGTTCGGTCAGGCGGAGCATCAGGCGGATTGTCGCGCGGCGGGCGGCGGGCAGTGGCGCCGCCCAGCTAGGCCAGTGCGACGAAGTGCTGCGGCGGGACTTCGATGTGCCGCTTCTGCCGAGGTAACGCCTTGCTGCGCCGGGTCGTACGCGTGCGGTGCCGAACCGCGCCAAAGTCGACTGCACGAGCCGTGCGGACGCACGTACCATGGCGCGCTTGTGGGCAGTGAATCCGCGTGGTCAGCGCCCCGCAGCCAACCCTAGAGGACGCGTTCGTCATGCTCATCCCCCGCTACTGGGCTCGAAGCGAGAAGGCCGCCAACCCCAGCGGCCGCCTGCTGCTTCAGACTTGGGGTTGGTCGGACGCGAGCGAGATCGACGCGATGCGCCTCGCGCAGCAGCGTTTACGGACCGCCGTTAGCCGCTACCGACAGCCGGACGACGCGCCGCGCGCTTGGCAGTACTACGCCAACGGCGAACGGCCGGTGCGCGAGGAGATTCTCGACCCGATGCCGGCCGGCGTGACGACCGACCGGGCAGTGGTCACGCGCAACCGGTTTGGGGTGGCGGTGCTGAATACCGCAAACCTGCTTTTCATCGACGTCGATCTGCCGCCAAGCCGCGGCGGCGGGCCTCTGGGGTGGCTTCGGCGCAGGGCCGAATCGCCGCAGCAGCGGCTGGATCGCCTGATCGGCGATCTCGAGAAGGTGGGTGACACGACGTTCTGGGTCTATCGGACGGCGGCCGGATTTCGCGCACTTGCGGTCGACCGCGAGTTCGATCCCGTCTCCTCGCATACCCGCGCACTGCTGGACGGTGTCGGCGCCGATCCCCTTTTTGCGCGTCTTTGTGCGGCGCAGGCTTGCTTTCGTGCGCGCCTGTCGCCCAAGCCGTGGCGCTGTGGCGCCGGCAACCCACGCGGTGAGCATCCGCGCACCCCGGCCCAGCAATCGACTTTCCGTCAGTGGCTCGCCGACTACGAGAGCCGCGCCAGCGCGTTTGCCACCTGCGCCCGGGTGGCCGCGGTGGGCCGCGGGACGATGCTTGAATCCTTGGCGCCGCTGGTTCAGTTTCACGAAGAGGCCACCGGCGCTCGCAGCGACCGGCCGCTTGCCTGACCCAGGCAGACGGCTAGAGCGCTCGGGTGGACGCCATCCGAGCGGTAGTCACCGCAGAGGACGAGGCGAACCTACGCCCGCCGCCCTACGACGGCCGCGCCAGCAGCCCCGCGAAGCAGGTGCCGGCGATCAACTCGACGATCTCCTCGTCGCTGTAGGCGCCGCCGTCTTGCAGGTAGTCGGCCACCGGGTCGCAGGCGCGGGCGAAGATGGTGTAGAGCACGGCCTCGGCGGGCCAGCGCGGGCTGAGCGCGCCTCGCGTCTGTGCGGCTTCGATCCAGCCGGACAGGTGTTCGGTCACCTTGAGCAGGCGGTCGGTGTAGGGCTTGTGGTTGATGAGTGTCTCGCGCAGCGCCGAACGGGTGGAGGGCAGCGACGGCATCTCGCCGCGCAGGTGCTCGCGCACGGCCCAGCGCACGACGGCTTGCAGTTTTTCGACCGGGGCGGCCGACGGCGGCAGCGTGCCGATCACTTCCAGCGTGCGGTCGAGCAGCCGCACCATCGCAGCGGCGGCCAACAGCTCTTTAGACTCGAAGTGTTTGTACAGGCTCGCCTTGGCGATGCCGACCATGGCGGCGACCTCATCGACCGTCATCAGGTCGTAGCCTTTTTCCGCCAACAGGCGGTTGACCGCTTGCAGGATGACGTCTTCGCGCAGCTTGTGCTGGCGTTCGCGCAGGGTGAGTTGAGGTTCCATCGAGGCGCCTTTTGTGACCAGTCAGTTTACTTGGTGAACAATTGGGTTGCAAGACGCAGAGGGTTCGTTGTGAATTGGAGCGCCCAGCGCTGAGCGAGCACTCTTCCCTCACAAGACCCCGAAGCCGCGCGCTCTTAGGCGCGCGTCGCTCCGACGGCGCGGAGCGTCCGCTCCGCGAAACCCCGCCGTCGCCCCGGGGGGAGAGGGGCTTCATCTCGTTTCCGTAGACACTGACGTTAGATTCCAGCAGCCCACCTCGTGTATTTACCAATCGGTCACTACTTGAACTGATCGGTTTTTGCTGCTACCTTTCGCGCCTCGAACCCGGCAACCCCATGCAGTCCTCCGTTCCCCAAATCGGTCTCGGCCAAGTGCGCCACGCGCGCTCTCGGCCGGCGCGCAATGCCTTCGCTTACGGCAGCTTCTTCCTACGGCTGCCGCTGCGCTCGCTGGCGCGGCAGCCGTGGACGCTGCGCAAGCTCGCGCGCAATGGGCGCGGGGTGTTTGCGTTCAACGATGCCGACCACGGCGACGGCGGGCCGCTGCTGGCGTGGATCGATCGTCTGCTCGCGGACGAAGGCGTGCGCGACGCCGAAGGCGAAATCTGGCTGCACTGCTTCCCGCGGGTGTTGGGCTACGTGTTCAACCCGGTGAGCTTCTGGTTCTGCCACCGCGCCGACGGCGCATTGCGCGCCGTGGTGTGCGAGGTGAACAACACCTTTGGCGAGCGCCATTGCTATCTGCTCGCGCATGCCGACGGCCGCCCGCTCGCCTGGGGTGAGGAGCTGACCGCGCGCAAAGTGTTCCACGTGTCGCCGTTTTGCGGCGTCGAAGGCAGCTACCGTTTCCGCTTCATGCTGGCGCGGCGCGCCGAGAGAGAGCGCTTCGTCGCGCGCATCGACTACGACGACGGCGCCGGCTACCTGCTCGCCACCTCGATCGAGGGGCGCCTGGCCCCACTCACCGACGCGCAACTGGCGCGTGCGTTCTGGCGTTATCCGGCGTTCACCTTCGGCGTGATCGCCCGCATCCACTGGCAGGCGCTGAAGCTCTGGGCCAAGCGCGTGCCGTTCTTCTCCAAACCTTCCGCCCCCGTAATCGACGTGACCCGATGACTCCCCCGAGCCACGACCTTGCCCTCGACGCGCCGCTTGCGGCGACGCCCACCTTCGACGCCGCGCGGCTGCCGGCGCACGCCCGCTGGGTGCTGCGCCTGCTGCAAGGCTTTCGCGACGGCACCCTCGACCTCACGCTGCCCGACGGCCAGCGCACGCGCTTCGGCCACGGCGCGCCGCACGCGCAGATGACGCTCGCCAACTGGAACGTCATCGGCGCCGCGCTCAAGAGCGGCGATATCGGCTTTGCCGAGAGCTACATCGCCGGCGACTGGGCGAGCGCCGATCCCGCGCGCGTGCTGCAAGTGTTCATCCGCAACCGCGCCGCTGCCGAGCAGGTGATCTACGGCTCGGTCTGGGGCACGCTGCTGCATCGCCTGACGCATCTGCTGAACCGCAACACCCGCCGGCAGGCGAAGAAGAACATCCACGCGCACTACGACCTCGGCAACGATTTTTACGCGCTGTGGCTCGATCCGACGATGACCTACTCGGCGGCGCTGTTCCCGCAGGCGCAGGTCGATCCGCATGCGCCGGCCACCGAGCGCGAACTCGTCGCCGCCCAGCACGCCAAGTACGGCCGCGTGCTCGCCGAACTGCGCCTCGCGCCCGGCAGCCGCGTGCTGGAAATCGGCTGCGGCTGGGGCGGCATGGCCGAGACCGCCGCCCGCGCCGGCCACGCCGTCACGGGGCTGACGCTGTCGCGCGAGCAACTGGTCTATGCGCGCGAGCGGCTGGCGCGCCACGGCCTCGCCGCCGACCTGCGCTTGCAGGACTACCGCGACGAGCGCGGCGTGTACGACGGTGTCGCCTCCATCGAGATGTTCGAGGCCGTCGGCGAGCAGTACTGGGACGACTACTTTGCGCTGCTGGCACGCGTGCTCAAGCCCGGCGGCCGCGCCTGCATCCAGACGATCGAGATCGCCGATGCGCTGTTCGACCGTTACCGCCGCAGCACCGACTTCATCCAGCAGTACATTTTTCCGGGCGGCATGCTGCCCTGCCCGGCGGAGTTCGTCCGCCGCGCCGAGCGCGCCGGCCTGCGCGTGGAACGGCGCTTTGCCTTTGGCCCGCACTACGCCAAGACGCTTGCCACCTGGCGCGCGAGCTTTGCGCAGCGCGTGGACGCGGTGCGCGCGCTCGGCTTCGACGAGCGCTTCCTGCGCATCTGGAACTTCTACCTCGCTTATTGCGAAGCCGCCTTCGCCGAAGGGAACACCAATGTCGCTCAATACACGCTGGTCCGGGCTTAGTGCCCTGGCCGTTGCCGCGATGCTCGCGATGCAGCCCGCCGCCGCCCAACCCGAAGCGCCCGCGCACGTGCTCAAGTACGTCGCCGACGCGCGGGTGGCCGGCCAGGGACGGCTCACGTGGCTGGGCTTTCACGTCTACGACGCCGCGCTCTACGCGCCGGCGGGCTTCACCGCAGCCGGCAGCGCGGCGAGTCCGTTCGTGCTCGAACTCACCTATGCGCGCAAGTTGTCCGGCAAGGCGATTGCCGAGCGCAGCCGCGACGAGATCGAGCGCCTGGGCTACGGCACGTCCGAGCAGCGGGCGCGGTGGCTGGCGCAGATGAGCGCGATCTTCCCCGACGTGGAAAAGGGCAAGCGGCTGGCGGGCGTGAACGTGCCCGGCGGCGGCGCGCGCTTCTACCTGGACGGCCGCTTTCTCGGCACGATCGACGACCCGGCGTTTGCGCAGGCGTTCTTCGCGATCTGGCTCGACGAGCGCACGGCTGCGCCGCAACTGCGCGCGAGTCTGCTGGGGCCGGCGGCGGCGGCGCGGAGTGGGGTTTGACGATGGTGCGTAATAGCGCAGTCATGCCAGCGGTCTTCCGTCACCCGCTCGCTCCGCTCGCACCCTCTCCCGGGGGGAGAGGGTTGAAAGCCCCTCTCCCCCCGGGAGAGGGGTTGGGGTGAGGGAAGAATGCCGCCAACTGCTCAGGCACTGACCCCGGCAGGCGCTGCTGCCGCCCCGCGCACGCTCACCGCCTACGCGCTCTTCGGCCTGCCGCTGGCGATGACTGCGCTGCCGGTCAATCTGCTGCTGCCGGACTTCTACGCCGCGCAAACGCAGCTCGCGCTGCCCGTCATCGGCGCGATCCTGCTCGCCACGCGCTTGATCGACGCAGTGGCCGATCCGCTGCTCGGCACCTGGGTCGATGCGCAGAAGACCCGCGGCAATTACCTGTGGCCGATCCTGCTCGCCGCACCGGTGCTGGCGATGAGCTTCTGGCTGCTCTTCAACCCGTCCGAGGGCCTGGCCACGCCGGCGCGGCAAGGCGCCTGGCTTTTCGTCACGCTGACCGGCGCCTACCTCGGCTATTCGCTGGCAATGGTCGCCTACCAGGCCTGGGGCGCGGAGCTTGCGCACGACGACGCCGGCCGCACCCGCATCACCACCGCACGCGAGGCGGCGGGGCTGATCGGCGTGCTGTTGGGCGGCACCCTGCCGGCGGCGATCGGCTACGCCGGCATGACCTGGAGCCTAGTGCTGCTGCTCGGCGCCGGCCTGTGGCTGCTCGCACTACGCGCGCCGCGCGCGCCGGCCGCGCGCGGCTTGCCCGCCGGCGGCAACCCGTACCTCGCGTTTCTGGAGCCGGTGCGCCACGGCAACACCCGCTGGCTGCTGGCGGTGTTTGCGCTCAACGCGCTGGCGCCGTCGATCACCGCGACCGTGTTCATCTTCTTCGTCACCGACCGGCTGGGGCTCGCCGACAGAGCGCCGCTCTTTCTGGCGCTGTACTTCATCGCCGGCGCGGCCGGCATGCCGCTGTGGGCGCGGCTGGCGCAGCGGTTCAGCCTGCACGCGCTGTGGCTGGCCGGCATGGTCGCGGCGGTGGTCGCCTTTGTCTGGGCCTATGCGCTGCCGCCGGGCGCGCTTGCCGGCTTTGCCGCGATCTGCGTGCTGTCGGGTCTCGCCTTCGGTGCCGATCTGGCGCTGCCGCCCGCGCTGCTGGCGCGGGTGATCGACACCAACGGACACAGCGGCCAGCGCGAAGGCGCGTACTTTGGCCTCTGGAACTTCGTCAACAAGCTGGTGCTGGCGGTGGTCGCCGCGCTGGCGCTGGCCGCGCTCGATGCGCTCGGCTACACGCGCGGCGCGACGGACGCGGCGGCGCTGCACGCGCTCGCCATCACCTACGCGGTCGTGCCCTGTTTGCTCAAGCTCGTCGCCGCCGCACTGCTGCTCGCGGCCTGGCGCGGGCGGAAATTCTGAGGACTCCGATCATGAAGTCGAACGTTGTTGCTGCGCCCAGCGCCCCCACCCCAGCCCGCCCAGTCGCGGCCTTGCAAGGCCGCGCCGCTCCAGCGGCGCGAAGCGTTGCTTCGCGAATCCCCGCTTCCGCCCCCCGCTTCGCAGGGGAGG
>JAJTHJ010000282.1 GCA_021298875.1 Burkholderiales bacterium
AACCACGGCCGAGCGCGACGAGCCGCGCCGGCGCATCGGCCACGGGCGCCGCGGCCAGCGCGGCGTGCAGCGCGGCGTCCAGCGCCGCCAGCGCACGCTTGGCCAGCGCGGCGAGCAGCGCGTCCTTGTCGGCAAAGTGGCGGTACAGCGCGGCCGGCGACACCGCCAGGTCGCGCGCCATCGCGCGCAGCGACAGGTTGCCGGTGCCGCCATCGGCTGCCAGTTGCGCGGCACGATCGAGCGCGGCGGCGCGCAGGTTGCCGTGGTGGTAGGCGCGGCGGGCGGCAGTGACCATAAGTCGAATGTTACTGGTGTTGACATCGGCGCGCCTGCCGCTTAAAGTGAACACTGTTCACACCGGAGTCGCCGGTGGTGGCCGACCTCTGAAGGAGTTCTCCGATGCGCCGTTCCTTAATGCTGACCTGGATGTTTGCCGTCGCCGGCGTAGTGCCGCTGGCAGCGGGCTGTGCGTCGTCCGCCGCGCCTGCGGCGGCGGCCGCGCCTGCCGCCGGCGAGCGCCGTGTGCCCACCCCGGCCGGCGACCTCGTCGTGCGCGAAGCCGGCCGCGGGCGCACGCCGCTCGTGCTGTGGCACGCGCTGTACGCCGACCCGTCGATGTTCGCGCCATTGATCGAGCGACTTGGCCCCGATTACCGGATGCTCGTCGTCGCCGCGCCGGGGCACGGACCGAGCGGCTTGCCGGCCGGCCCGCTCACCAGCGCGGACAGCGGCGCGGCGGTGCTGGCGATCCTCGATGCCTACGGCATCGATCGCGCGGCCGTGGTCGGCTGTTCCTGGGGCGGCATCGCCGGCATTCAGGCAGCGGCACAGGCGCCGCAGCGGATTACGGCGGTCGCCGCCTTCAATACGCCGTTCGGCCCCGGCAGCGACGACATCGGCACCCAGGCGATCGTCTGGATGACCGGCTGGATGGGCGACACGGAGTTCTTCGGGCGCCGCGTGGCGGCAGGCTTCTTCAGCCCGCAGACGCACAAGGACAAGCCGCAGCTCGTCGACAAGTTCGTCGCGGTCTTCCCGACCCGCGATCAGGACAAACTGCAAGTCGCCGCGCGTGCCGTCCTGATCGAGCGCGACTCGCTGTTGCCGCTGCTACCCAAGGTGCAGGCGCCCGTGCTGGTGGTGGCCGGCGCCGACGACGCGCGCTACCCGGCGGTCGAGGCCGAGGCGGCGGCCAAGCAAATGTCCAGGGGCAAGTTCGTGCGGGTGGAGAATTCGGCGCACCTGACGCCGCTGGAGCATCCTGAGTTATCGGCGCGCGTGATTCGCGAGCTGGTGCCGCCGCAGTAGCCGTCGGCTGCCCAGCGCCGGCGGCGGCGCAGTGCGATGCTCAATGAGCGTGCTCACGCGCGCGCCGCCCGCAGGTCACTTGCCCTGCGAGCGGCGCGCGTCGATCGACTATGACACGCTTACTTGTCGTCGAGCACGACGAAACGGAACGACTGGCCGTTGGTGGCGTTGAGCGCACCGACCGCGGCAATCGTTTTCACGTCGCCAGCGGCGAGCGTGACCGGCACGCCGACAGCGGTCGGCAACACCGGAGTCGACGCACCGGCCGGCACCACGGCGAGCGTGTAGGTGCCCGGGTCGAGTTGCAGCGACGTTGCCGTGGCGGTCGGGTAGGCCAGGTTCGTCACTGGCCGCGCGGCGATGGCACCGCCCGCCAGTACCACCACGTCCACCGCCGGCGCATCCGGCGACAGGTGGATCACCCGCACCTTGGCCTTGCCGGAGACCGGCGTGCTGTCGTCCGTAAACGCCTTCAACTGCAACACCTGATCGCCGGTGCCGTTGAGCAGACCGACGGCGAACACGCTGGTGTTGCTGGCGCGATCCAGCTTGGCGCCGTTCAGGTTCAGCACGCCGGTCAGCGTGCCGGCCAGCGCCACCGAGGCATCGTAGGTCCCTGCGGGCACCTGCAGGAAGCCCGAATCCTGCGGGAAAGTCACCTCGGAAAGCACCCGGTTGGACGCGGAATTGGCTGCGCCCGGCGCTTTGAGGAAGACATCGACCGCCGGCACGTTGGGCGAGAAGTGCGCCACGCGCAGATTGGCGCGCGCGTCGCGCACGAAGGCCGTGTTGCCCGTGCGCGGCACCAGCAGCAACTGGATCGGCGAGTTGCTCGGACCGGCATCGGGGACGGCCACCAGCGCCCAGTCGGCGCCGGCCGGCACCGTCACCCGGCCCGAGTCGAAGGCGATCGCCGTCTGACCCGCCACGCGGGCACGGATCCGGTAGTCGCCGCC
This sequence comes from Burkholderiales bacterium, assembly GCA_021298875.1. GTDB lineage: Bacteria > Pseudomonadota > Gammaproteobacteria > Burkholderiales > Burkholderiaceae_F > JAJTHJ01. The sequence continues at coordinate 2,265 of JAJTHJ010000282.1, forward strand.
GGCGACCGACAGCGCCGCCTGCCCGGAGGCGGGCGCCTGCTGGGCGAAGGCCAGGCCGGCGATGGTCGGCGTCGCCGGCAGTGCGGCATCCGGTGCGGTCACGAAGATGTCCACCGCGGGCACCGCCGGCGCACCGTGCAGCACGCGCAGCTTGGCCTGGCCGGAGGCCGGGGCAGCACCGTCGTCGTCGATCAGCGCGGCTTGCAGGCGCGTGGCCCCGGTCGTACCGCTGCCGATGGCGATGGCCGTGTAGCTGCGATTGGCCGCGAGCGTGGGCGACACGTCGATGGCCGCGCTGCTGGCCGGCTGCCCAGCGAGCGTGACCTGTACGCGGGTCGCGCCAGCGGGTACGCTCGCGAAGCCCGAGGCGGCGCCGAACGAAACATTGGCCACTGCGCGCGCGCCGTTGACGTAGATGTCGACGGCGGGGGTCGTCGCTGAGGCATGCACCGCACGCAGCGACGTGGTTTCGATGATCGGATGATCATCGCCGCCGCAGGCGGCGAGCGTCAGGGCGGCGATAGCCCCGATGCCGGCAGTTTTGAGGAATTGTCTGCGCATGAGCTTTTTCCTTCCAAGAAGTGAGGCGGTGAAAGAGATTCAGGTGTTTGGTTGAGGGCCGGAAAACCCCAGAACTGACTTGAATTCAACTAATCGGTTTGTTGATTGACCAATCGGTTTGATTTGTTTACCAATCAGTTTCAACGGCCGAATGTTAACCATTTGGTTCAAGTTTGCAACCAAATGGTTTTATTGCGAAACTTGGCGGTAAAAGTTGAACATAAGCGTTAAAGAACAGCAATTTAGGCTCAGAGAGGCCTTGATCCTTGACGCGGTCAATACCCTTTTGTCGTCTAAAGGCTTTGACGCGATGACCATGGATGACGTTGCGCATGCGGTCGGCATCGGCAAGCCGAGCCTGTACAAGCACTTCGCGTCGAAGGAACAACTCGCCGCCGCGGCCATGGCGCGCGTGCTGGAGCGCGCACTGAACGTGGCGCGCGCCCAGCCCGCCGAAGCCGCGCCGATCGACAAACTGCGCGCGGTGCTGCGCTGGGCGCTGGAGCAGCACGCCGCAGATGCCATGCCGCTGCTGCCGTCGATCCGGTCGAGCCTGCGAGAAGCGCTGCTGAACTACCCGCCCTATGTGCAGCGGCTGGAAGAACTCGCCGCGATTTTGTCGGCGTGGATCGAGCAGGCGCAGCGGCAGGGCCAGATGGTCGAGCTGCCGGCCGAAGTCGTGCTGTACACCTTGTTTGCCCGCACCTGCGATCCGGTCCTGGAGTACCTGCGGCTGGGCGGTGCCTTCAGCGACGCCCAGATCGTCGACTTCCTGCTGGCGACGACGTTCGACGGTCTGCGCTGGCGCGATATGGCCTGCGCACGAGACGATTTATCCACGATGGAGAACCGGGACGACCGCGTGTCGCGAACGTAGGGCCGTGCTTGCCGCGGCTGCTTTTGGCTCGTTGCCGGCACCTGCCTTCGCCCAGCACGTGCCCGGCAAACCCGTCCGTTGGATTGTCCCCAACCCGGCGGGCGGCGGCTTGCACTTCATGGCGCGCACGGTGGGCGCGCAATCGGTGGCGTAGCGCCCGCTTCGGTGCCGATGCTCAGGCCACGCCGGCCGCGTGCGCCTGCTGGTCGGCGTAGTACGACGAGCGCACCAGCGGCGCGCAGGCGGCGTGCGAAAAGCCCATTGCCTGCGCTTCGCGCTCGAACAGCGCGAAGGTTTCCGGCGGCACGTAGCGCTGCACCGGAAAGTGATGGCTGCTCGGCGCCAAGTACTGGCCGATGGTCAGCATATCCACGTCGTGCGCGCGCAGATCGCGCATCACGCCAAGGATTTCTTCGTCCTCTTCGCCCAGGCCCACCATCAGCCCGCTCTTGGTCGGCACCCCCGGCACGCGCCGCTTGAACTCGGCCAGCAGTTGCAGCGAATGCGCGTAGTCCGACCCCGGCCGCGCCACGCGATACAGCCGCGGAACGGTCTCCAGGTTGTGGTTCATCACGTCGGGTGGCGCGGCTTGCAGGATCTCGAGCGCGCGATCCAGCCGGCCGCGAAAATCCGGCACCAGCACTTCGATCCGCGTGGCCGGCGACAACTCCCGCACCGCGCGGATGCAATCGACGAAGTGTTGCGCGCCGCCGTCGCGCAGGTCGTCGCGGTCGACCGAGGTGATCACCACGTAATTGAGCTTGAGCGCGGCGATGGTCTTGGCGAGGTTGCGCGGCTCCTCGACGTCGAGCGGCTCGGGCCGGCCGTGCGCCACGTCGCAGAACGTGCAGCGGCGGGTGCACTTGTCGCCCATGATCATGAAGGTCGCGGTGCCCTTGCCGAAGCACTCGCCGATGTTGGGGCAGGTCGCCTCCTCGCACACTGTGTGCAGGCGGTGCTCGCGCAGGATGGCCTTTATCTCGTAGAAACGGGTCGAGGGCGAACCGGCCTTGACGCGGATCCAGTCCGGCTTGCGCTGCGGCGCGCGCGCTTCCTGCGCGGCGACCACCTGCACCGGAAACTTCTTGAACACGACGCCGGTCTTGGCGTCGCCTTTCTTTTTCGCAAAGGGTGGGGCGGGGTCGTTCATCGGGAGATCAGATGCGCGGCCAGCCGTTGCGCGAGCCGCTCGGCTGCCGTGTTCCTTTCGATAGCGATGCCGAGTGTAGCCAGATCGACCGTGCGCAGACCCGCATAACCGCAGGGGTCGATGCGCGCAAACGGCGCGAGATCCATCGCCACGTTCAGCGCCACGCCGTGGTAGCAGCAACCGTGAGTGACCTTGATGCCGAGTGCGGCGATTTTGGCGAGGCCGGTGAAGTCGAGCCGCGCGCGCGGCGCGGGGTCCCGCGCGGGGTCCCTTTCGAGCGGCACATAGATGCCCGGTGCTCCGGGCACGCGCAGCCCAACCACGCCAAAGCTGTCCAGCGCCTGGATCGTCGCCGCCTCGATCCGGAACACGAGTTCCTTCACGTAGATGCCGAGCCGCCGCAGGTCGATCAGCGGGTAGACGACCGCCTGCCCCGGCCCGTGGTAGGTCACCTGGCCACCGCGGTCGGTGGCCACCACCGGGATGTCGCCTGGGACGCGCAGATGATCGCGCCGCCCCGCCTGCCCGAGGGTGAAGACCGGCGGATGCTCGACCACCCACAGCTCATCGGCAGTTTCGTCCGTGCGCGCCGCGGTGAACTCGCGCATCGCCTGCCAGGTCGGCAGGTATTCGGCGCGGCCGAGCCAGCGAACGGTCAACGGATCACCGATCACGGATCGCGGAGATCACAGAACGAACTTCACCCCCGGCGCCGCCGTCAGCGCGCGGTACAGCGCGTCCAACTGCGCGCGCGAGGTGGCGCGGATGGTGGCGGTGAGCGAGACGTAGTTGGCGCCGCTGGAGGCGCGCATCTCCAGCGTGGCGGGGTCGAAGTCCGGCGCGTGTGCGCGCACGATCGCCGCGATCGCCTGCGCAAAGCCGTCGCTCTTCACGCCGACGATCTTGAGCGGAAAGTCGGTCGGGAAGTCGAACGGATCGGGTTCGGTCTCGTTCACGCCACCGCTCCGTACTGTGCGAGCCAGCGCTTACCGTCCTCACGCTTGGCCTGTCCAAACCACTCGATCATCTGCCGGTACAGCGGGCCGGGGCGGCCGTCGCCCACCGGCGCGCCGTCGATGCGCACGGCTGGCAGCACGTCGCGGCCCGACGAACTGATCCACACCTCGTCGGCTGCGCGCAGTTCCGCCTCGGGAATCGGCCGCGCCTGCACCGGCACGCCGCGCGCGCGGGCGATGTCGAACGCGGCGTCGTAAGTGATCCCCGGCAAAATGCGGCTGGACTTTTGCGGCGCGATCAGGGTGCCGCCGCGCACCACCAGCAC
>JAJTHJ010000322.1 GCA_021298875.1 Burkholderiales bacterium
CCTGGAACACGAGACCGGCGGCGCCGAAGGTCATCGTCGCCAGCAGCAGGTACAGCGTCACCATGTCGCCGGCGACGAACACGCCGAGACAGCCGGTCGCCGCCATCAACCAGCACACCGCAAAGCGCCCGCCGTTGGCCTGACCGCGCTGGTAGGTCGCTGCGTAGGCGCCGGCCGCGATCCACAGCAGTGCCGCCACGCCGAGCAAGACCGCACCCGGCGCATCGAGCACCAGCGTGGCGCGATAAAAACCGGCGCCGATGGTGAGCGGCTCGCCCACCGTGCCGAACCGCGCGGCCGCCAGTGCCGGCAGCGGCGCCAGCGCCAGCCAGTCCGTCATCCGCGCGCGCAACGAGGGCGCAAGGCACGCGGCGAGCAGCACTAGCGGCAGCGCGAGCGTGGCGGCAAGCAGCGCGGCGGTCGCCGTCATCGTGCCTCCAACACGCTCGTGGCGCGGCCCAGCGGCACCACGTCCACCGGCGCCCAGGCGAGCAAGCCCAGCAGCATCGACAGCAGCGCCAGACCGAGCACGACCATCTGCCGCGAGCGTGCCACCGGCGCGAGCAACGCCGGCGGCGGCGCGTCCGTCGCCAGTGCGCGCATCAACACCTGCACCACGTAAGCGGCCGTCAGCAGCCCGCCGCCGGCCAGCACCAGCACCCACCACCACTGCCCGGTGGCGAGCGAGGCCGACAGCAGCAGCCACTTGGCGAGAAAGCCGCCAGCAGGCGGCAGGCCGATCAGCGCGATGCCGGCGAGCGCGAAGGCCCACACCGTCATCGGCAACGTGCGCGCCAGCCCGCCCAGATCGGCCACGCGATCGTGACCCAGCCCCGCGTACACGAGGCCGGCGGCCATGAACATCGCCGCCTTGGCGGTGGCATGCGAAGCCAGCTGCATCATGCCGCCGGTCAGCGCAGTGGCGGTGGACTGGCCGGCCGCCGCCGCGCCCAGCACCAGCGGCAGCATCAGGAAGAGGTACCCGAGCTGCGCAACGGTCGAGTAGGCGATCATCGGCTTCAGCCGCGCCTGACGCAGCGCCACCGCGCTGCCGAAGACGATCGCCGCCGCGCCTAGCGCCGCCAGCCCTTGCGCCGCCGCTAGGGTGACCACCGCAGGCAGCGCATCGAGCCACAGCCGCAGCACGAGAAAGAACGAACCCTTGACCACCAGCGCCGAGAGCAACGCGCTCGCCGCCGCGGGTGCGCCCGCATGCGCTGGCGGCAGCCACAGGTGCAGCGGGAAGAGCGCGGTCTTGGCGAGCAGCCCGGCCGTCATCAGCGCCAACGCGACCACACTGACCGGTTCCGCGCGCGCCACGCGCGCCAGCTGGCCGATGTCGAGCGTGCCGTACGCGCCGTACAGCAGCGCCGCGCCGAGCAGATACAGCACCGAGCCGGCCAGCGCGTACAGCAGGTAACGCAGCGCCGCCTGCACGGTGTCGGCGCGGCCTTCCAGGCTCACCAGCGGCACCGCGGCAAAGGTCAGCAGTTCCAGCGCGACGTACAGCGTGAAGAGATCGGCGGCCAGCACCACCACGGTCAGCCCCGCCCACACGCCCAGCAGCAGCGTCCAGAACACGAACGGCGCGCGCGCTTCGGCAACACCGGCCGGCGGCGTGAAGTCGGCCTGCGCGTAGAGCACGATGGCAATCAACACCACGTTGCTCGTCGCCAGCATCGCCAGCGACAAGCCGTCGGCGCGCAGCAGGATGCCCAGCGGCGGCGCCCAACCGCCGATCGCGTAGACGAGCGCGTCGCCGCGTTCGATCAGCGCCGCGCCGATGGCGACCGTCACCGCCGCGCCGAGCAGCAACGCGACCAGCGCGATCCGCCCGCCGTAGCGACCGCCGACAAAGAACGACAACAGCACGCCCGCCACCGGGAGCAGCAGCGCGAGCACCAACCAGTCGCCGCCGGGGGTGGTCACGGCGCCGGGCCTCGGTCGGCAGGCGGAGTCTCCTCCAGGCTCGCCGCCGCACCCGCGTCCGCCAGCCGCAGCAGCAGCGCCACCGCCAGCGCGGTCGCCGCGAAGGCGACCACCATGCCGGTGATCACCAGCGCCTGCGGCACCGGATCGCCGCCGAAGCCCGCCGCCGCGCCGCGCCGCGCGATCGTGCCGAACAGCAGGAACACCCCGCTGCCCAGCACGTTGAAGGCGAGAATCTTGCGCAGCGGCTGCGGCTGCACGATCAGCCCGTACAGCCCCAGGCCGACCAACGCGGCACCGAGCAGGCCGTAGAGCGTGGCGTTCACTCGCGCTCCGTGCGTTCGGGCGCGCCGGCCAGCAGCAGCGCCAGCGTGACCGCCACGGTCGCGGTCATCGCCACCTCGATGGCAAGGATGATCGGTTTGGCGTAGTCGGCCGGGTAGGCGAAAAAGGCCTCGCCCAGCCACAGCCCGCCCAGGCCCACCAGCAGGAACAGCGCGGGCCCGGCGACCAGCAGCAGGCGCCGGCGACGACTGGCGACGGGCGGCGCGTCCGCGAGCCGCGTCATCATCGCCAGCAGCCACATCGCGGCGAGGATCGTGCCGCCCTGAAAGGCCCCGCCGGGATGATCGGCACCAACCCAGAACACGTAGAGGCCGACCACGATGCCGAGCGGGATCGCCAAGCGCGCGAAGAAAGCCAGCACGCCGCGCGGATCGGCCTCGTGGCGCGGCCCCGGCCGGCCGCCCCAGGCGCGCTCGGCCGCCAGCGACCAGACGCCGACCAGCGCCAGCAGCAGCACGACTTTTTCCAGAAAGGTATCGACACCGCGAAAGGCCATCAGCACACCC
>JAJTHJ010000075.1 GCA_021298875.1 Burkholderiales bacterium
ACCGCGCCGGCGGCGGTGACGGGACTGACGCCGGTGGAGCTGACCGCCACCTACGCGACGGTGGGCAGTGCCAGCAACGTGACCGTCCGCGCCACGGTGACGGTGGTGCCGTAGCGGGCAGTGGCGGGCCGCATCGACCAGCGGCCCGCCTATCATGCGGGTCGCCACGAACGGGAGGCTTCGCGGTGTCCTGGACCTCAGGCTACGTTTCAGAAATCGACTACACCTACGGCTACTACCGCGAGCTGGCGCCCGGGCTTCTCTCGCTCGCGCTGCTGTCGCGTGCGCAAGCGCACCGCGCGGGTCAACCGCTGCGCTACCTGGAGCTGGGCTTTGGCCAGGGCCTGTCGCTGAACATTCACGCTGCCGCCTGCGCCGGCGAGTTCTGGGGCATCGACTTCAACCCGGCACAGGTGGCCAACGCGCGCGAACTGGCCGATGCGTCGGGCGCCGACCTGCGGTTGCTCGATCAGTCCTTCGCCGAATTCGCCGCCCGCGACGAGCTGCCCGAGTTCGACGTGATCGCCTTGCACGGCATCTGGAGCTGGATATCGGACGACAACCGCCGTGCCATTGTCGACATAGCGCGCCGCCGTCTGGCGGTGGGTGGCATCTTCTACGTCAGCTACAACTGCACGCCCGGTTGGTCGGCGGCGATGCCGTTGCGCCGTCTGATGACCTTGCACGCGGAACTCGCCAGCGGCGAAGCGCAGGGCATGATCCCGCGCATCGACGCGGCCATTGCCTTCGCCCAGCAACTGGTCGACAACAACGCCGCGTACTTCCGCGCCAACCCCGGCGTGGCGCCGCGGCTGGCCAAGATCAAGGAGCAGAACCGGCACTACCTGGCGCACGAGTACTTCAACGCCGACTGGGCGCCGATGCCCTTCTCGGATCTCGCCGCGGCGGTCGAAGAGGCCAAGCTCAGCTTTGCGGCATCGGCCAGCCTGCTCGACCACGTCGATGCGATCAATCTGGCTGCACCGCTGCAGACGATCGTCAACGGCATTGGCCATCCGGTGCTGCGTGAGAGCGTGCGCGACTACTGCGTCAACCAGCAGTTCCGGCGCGACCTGTGGGTCAAGGGCGCACGCACCCTGACGGCGGCCGAGCAGATGGAGCGGCTGCGCGAACTGCGCTTTGCGCTGACCCTGCGCGTCGAGGACGTGCCGCTGAAGATCGCCGGGGCAGCCGGCGAGGCCACTTTGGACGAAGCGGTCTACCGCCCTTTGCTCGCCACGCTGGCGGCCGAGCACTACGCGCCCAAGACGCTCGCGCAGTTGCAGGCGCAGCCTGGCCTCAAGACCTTGCCGGTCGGCCAACTGGTGCAGGCGCTGTTGCTGCTGACCGGTGCCGGCCACCTGCACCCGGCACAGGCAGACGCGGCGGTGGAGGCGGTCCGGTCGCGCTGCGCCGCGCTCAACGCGCGCATCCTGGAGCGCGCGGTCTATGGCGGCGAGATCGGCTTCATGGCGAGCCCCGTGCTGGGCGGTGCGGTGCCGGTCGGCCGCTTTCAGCAGTTGTTCCTGCGTGCGCTGGCGCGGGGGCAAAAAAAGCCGGCGCAGTGGGCAAGCGATGCGTGGGCCACGATCAGCAGCCAGGGGCAGCGCCTGGTGCGCGATGGCAAGCCACTGGATGGCGCCGAGGAGAACATTGCCGAACTGGAGCGGCAGGCCGAGGACTTCAACGACAAGCGGCTGCCTACGTTGCGGGCGCTCGGCGTGGCCTGATTCCGCGATAAGGACCGCCTACTGCATCGGGATCGTTGACAAGGATGGATCGCCAAGTGATGGAAGACGACGATCGTGGCGCGAGCTCAGCAGCCGGCGGCGCGCCTCCCCCGCCGGCCGCAACCGGCCGTGCGGTGGACACCGGCCTGGCCGCGCTGGGGTTGGTCGCGCGCTTCCACGGCGTAGCCATCGATCCCGGCAAACTGCGGCACGAGTACGGCAGCCAGGATGCGGCGTTTAGCGAAGCGCAACTGATTGCGGCAGCCACCAGCCTTGGGTTGAAGGTGCGCGCGCTCGACACCCGCTTCGACCGGCTGGCGACCACCCCGCTGCCGGCGCTGGCCGCCGGTAGCGACGGCAGCTGGGTTGTGCTGGCGCAGGCCGACGCCGAGCGGGTGTTGGTGCAGGACCCCACGCAAGGGGTGCCGCGCATCCTGCCGCGCGCGGAGTTCGAAGCGCGCTGGGCGGGCCGGCTGCTTCTGATCGCCTCGCGCGCCTCGCTGGTGGCCGAGCTCGCGCGCTTCGACTTCACCTGGTTCGTCCCCGCCATCGTCAAGCACCGCAAGCTGCTGGGCGAAGTGTTGGCCGTGTCCTTCGTGCTGAACCTGCTGGCGCTGGCCACGCCGATCTTCTTCCAGGTCGTGATGGACAAGGTGCTCGTCCATCAGGGCTACTCGACGCTGGACGTGATCGCCATCGGCTTTTTGGCCGTGGTGCTGTTCGAGACCGTGCTCGGGGGCTTGCGCACCTACGTCTTTGCCCACACCACGAGCCGCATCGACGCCGAGTTGGGCGGTCGCCTGTATCGACACTTGATCGCGCTGCCCATTGCCTACTTCGAAGCGCGCCGCGTCGGCGACTCGGTCGCGCGCGTACGCGAGCTGGAGAACATCCGTAACTTCCTAACCAGTTCCGCCGTCACCCTGGTGATCGACGTGCTGTTCTCCGCCGTCTTCATCGCCGTGATGCTGTACTACAGCCCGGTGCTCACCCTGGTCGTACTGGCGACGCTGCCGCTGTACGTCGTGGTCATCGCCAGCATCATGCCGGCGTTGCGGCAGCGGCTGGAAGAGAAGTTCAACCGCGGCGCGGAGAACCAGGCGCTGCTGGTGGAGTCGATCTCCGGGGTGGCCACCATTAAGTCGCTCGCCGCCGAGCCGCAGATGACCCGGCGCTGGGACCAGGTGCTGGCCGCCTACGTGGCTGCCGCC
>JAJTHJ010000131.1 GCA_021298875.1 Burkholderiales bacterium
CAGCGCACGCGCGGCGGTCGCGTATTGGGCGGCATCGCTGCCGTCCATAACTAGCACCGTGCCGCTTGCCGCTTGCGGAAAGTTGCGCTTCAACGAGCGGCGGTACGCCGGGTCATAGTGCTGGGTGAGCAACTGCTCGACCAGCGCCTGCCAGTCGCCGGCCGCGGCGAGTTGTTTCCATTGCGCCACCGGCCCGTGACCGTGCAGCGGCACCAGACAATCCAGTTGCGCGGTCAGTGCGGCGGGCGCCTGCTCGAAGTGCGTGTATTCCTCGCGCAGCAACCGAATCCGCTGCGGCAGCGGCAGTTCCAGCCGCAGGCAGGGCGCCGCGCGCATGGCGTCGAGCAGCGCGGTGGGCACGCGCAGGTTGCCGACTTTGCGGCTCTCCGATTCCACGTACACCGGCCGCGCGGGGTCGAAGCGGTGCAGGGCCCACCAAATGAGACCTTCGAAACGCTTTTGCGATGGTTGCGCGGCGCCGGGCTGCCCGCCCAGCACCGAGCCGCGGTGGCAGGCCAGCTCTTCGAGGTCGAGCACCTGCGCGCCCGCCTCCGCCAGCGCGCGCAGCAGGCGGCTCTTGCCGCTGCCGGTCGGCCCGCAGACGACTTGCCAGCGGTATCGCGCCGGCAGCACTTCGAGTTGCGCCAACACCATGCGGCGCCAAGCGCGGTAGCCGCCGGCCAGTTGCTGGGCGCGCCAGCCGATCCGTCGCAGCACGTGCACCAGCGCGCCGCTGCGCTCGCCGCCGCGCCAGCAGTAAACGAGCGGCCGCCAATCGCGCGGCTGCGCGGCAAACTGCAGCTCCAGCAGGGCGGCGATGTTGCGTGCGGCCAGCGCAGCGCCGACGCGGCGCGCAGCGAAGGGCGAGTCCTGCTTGTACAGCGTGCCCACCTGCGCCCGCTGCGCGTCGTCGAGCACCGGGCAGTTGATTGCACCGGGCAGGGCGTCCTCGGCGAACTCGGCCGGGCTGCGCGCATCGAGGATCGCCGAGTACTCCGCCAAGTGCGCCAGCGCTGCCGCCGGCTCGACCGCGTCGCGTCGCGGCGCCGCCGCGTCAGCGGCCATCGCGCGGCGCGCCCAGCAGCGGGCGCAGGTGCGTCCAGACGTTGTCCAACATCTGCGGCTGGGCCGACTGCGCGGGGTGAATGCGGTCGGGTTGGAAGAACTCGGCCTTTTCGGCAAAGCCGTCGAGCAGGAACGGGGTTAGCGCGACCTTCTTCTCGCGCGCTAACTCGGCGAAGGTGGCAAAGAAACGGTCGGAATACTCACGCCCGTAGTTGGGCGGCACGCGGATGCCGACCAGCAACACTTTCGCACCGGCGGCGCGGCTGGCGTCGATCATCGCCGCCAAATTGGCGCGCATCGTCGCCAGCGGCAGACCGCGCAGCCCGTCATTGGCGCCGAGCTCGATCACGACGACGGCCGGCCGATGCTCCTTGAGCAGCGCGGGCAGGCGCGTGCGGCCGCCGCTCGTCGTCTCGCCGCTGATGCTGGCGTTGACGACCTCATGGGGATATCCCTGTTGGCGTGTACGGTCGGCCAGCAACTTGACCCAGCCGGTGTCGCGCGGCAGCCCGTACTCTGCCGATAAACTGTCGCCCAACACGAGCACCTTGGGCGCGGGCGCCGCGATGGCCGCGCCAGCCGCGGCCAGCAGCGCGGCGCCGAGCAGGTGCCGAAGGAAGTTTCTCTTGAGCATCGAATGGAAAGGAATGTGCCGATGTCGCCACTCGCCATCGAGGCGACCGCGTTGACCAAGATCGTGCAGGACGCCACCGGCAGCCTGACGATTCTCGACGATATTAACGTTTCGATCGCCGCCGGCGAGACGGTGGCCATCGTCGGTGCCTCCGGATCCGGCAAGTCCACGCTGCTCGGCCTGCTGGCGGGGCTGGACACACCCACCACGGGCAACGTCAAGCTCTTTGGCGAGGATCTCTTCAGCCGCGACGAAGACGCGCGCGCCGCGCTGCGCGCGGCCAAGGTTGGCTTCGTGTTCCAGTCGTTCCAATTGCTGCCGCACCTGACGGCGTTGGAGAACGTACTGCTGCCAATGGAACTGTCGGGCGTTGCGCCCGACGGGCAGGACCCGACGGCCGCGGCGCGCGCACTGCTGGCACGCGTGGGCTTGGGCGAGCGGCTGTCGCACTACCCCAAGTACCTGTCGGGCGGCGAGCAGCAGCGCGTGGCGCTCGCCCGTGCCTTTGTCGGCCATCCGCCGCTGCTGCTGGCCGACGAGCCGACTGGCAGCCTCGATGCGCGCACTGGCGAGGCGGTGATCGACCTGATGTTCGAGTTGAACCGGGAGCGCGGCTCCACACTGGTGCTGGTCACGCACGATTTGGAGATCGCCGCGCGCTGCGGGCGGCGGATCGAACTGCACGCGGGGCGGATTCAGCCCTGAGTCGCGCCGCGCTCTTCGGCGAGGACGGTGGCGGCCAGCGCAGGCAGATCGCCGGCGACCAAGCCGACATCGGCGCCGAAGCGATCGGCCGCGGCACCGTGCAACCAGACGGCGGCGAGCACGGCCTGCAACGGGTCGTAGTGCTGCGCGAGTAACGCGCCGATCATTCCCGCCAGCACATCGCCGGTGCCGGGCGTGGCCAAGGCGGGTGAGCCGGTCGGGTTGATCCAGTAACGGCCACCCGGTTCGGCGATCACCGAGCCGGCCCCTTTGAGCACGACGAGCGCGGCGAAACGCTGCGCGAGTTGCCGTACGGCGGCGATGCGGTCGGCTTGCACGGCAGGGGCGTCGGTGCCGAGCAGGCGCGCGGCTTCGAGCGGGTGCGGCGTGAGCACGCGCGTGGCACCCGCGGCGACGCAGCGCGCGCGCAGGTCGGAGTCGGCGCTCATGAGGTTCAGCGCGTCGGCGTCGAACACGACCGCGCCGTCGCGGTCGAGGAAGTTGGCGAGCGCGTTGCGCGCCGGCTGGTCCGTGCCCAGGCCGCAGCCGACGACCCAGGCATCGGCGGAGTGCAACGATGCCAGCGGGCGAAACATCAGTTCCGGTTGCGCCGGGTCGAGCCGCAACTGCGGCGCGCCGATGCTATCGACGTACACGCGGCCGGCGCCGAGTCGCAAGGCAGCGCGCGCGGCGAGCAGCGGCGCGCCGACCATGCCCACACCGCCGCCGACGACGGCCACGTCACCGAAGCTGCCCTTGTGCGTATCGCGGCGCCGCGGGGCCGCGACGGTGGCGAAATGCTCCTGGGTGTTCAGCCAGCCTGCGGGATCTGCGGGTGGGAGGTCCAAGTCGGCGACTTCGACAAAGCCCGCCGCGTCGCAGCCGGAATGCGTGAACAAGCCCGGCTTGGCACCGATGAAGGTGATCGTCGCGTCCGCGCCGACGCCCGCGATGCCGCCGACCCAGGCGCCGGTATCGGCATCCAGTCCGCTCGGCAGATCGAGCGCCAGCACCGGGGCCGGTTGGCTCCGCATCCAGCGCACGGCATCCAGAAACCTGCCGGCCAGTGGCCGCGCCATGCCGATGCCGAACATGGCATCGACCACGAGATCGAAGCGCTCCTGCGCGGGCGGCGCAGCAAGCGTGTTTCCGCCCGTGCTGTCCCACAGGGCCCGTGCGCCGCGAGCGTCTTCTGCCGTCGGCGCGGCGAGCGCCACGCAGCGCACGTCGCGGCCGGCCTGTTTCAAGTGCACGGCCAGCTCGTAACCATCGCCACCGTTGTTGCCCGGCCCGCAGACGATCAGCACGCGCTGCGCGGCCCGGTAGCGGCGCGCGACGAAGTCGGCCGCCGCGCGCCCCGCGCGCTGCATCAGCGTACGCGGCGGCAGTTGCGCCGCCGCAGCCGCCTCGATGGCGCGCAGTTCTTCGACGCGGTACAGGCCCATGCTTGGCATGGGCGCTACTTTAGGCTTTTGCGCCGCGGGCGTACCTGTCGAGCGTCAAGCCGGCCAGTTCGATCTCCGGTTTGCGGCCTGCCACTACATCGGCGACTGCCCGCGCGGAGCCGCAGGCGAGCAGCCAACCGCTGCCGCCGTGGCCGACGTTCAGGTACAGGTTCGGTATCGGGGTCGCGCCCAGCAGCGGTGGGCCGTCGGGCAGCATCGGCCGCGCACCGACCCAGGCGCGCGCGTTGACGAAAGACGCGGCCGACGGAAACCAGTCGCTCGCCACCTTGCGCAGCGTCCGCAGCGCGGACTCGCGCAACCGCGGCCGGCGCGGGCCGATCTCCGCCGTCCCGGCCACGCGCAGCCGGTTACCCATCCGCGTGACGGCGACCTTGTAGGTCTCGTCCATGAACGACATGAACGGGGCGTACTCGTGGCGCGCGATCTGCGCGGTCAGCGAGTAGCCGAGCACCGGGATCAGCGGCACCCTGATGCCGGCCGTGCGCAGCAGCGCAGCGCTTTCCACTCCGGCGGCAACGACGTAGGCGTCAGCTGCCAAGGGGCCGTCGTCCGTATCCAGGCGCTCGATGCCTTGCGCGCCGGGGACGAGCCGCAGCGCGGTGGTGTCGAAGCGGAACTCCACGCCGTCGCGCGCGAGCACGTCGCGCAGGCGGCGCGCAAAGTACGCGCAGTTGCCGGTCTCGTCGTCGGGCAGGTGCACGGCGGCGGCGAGCGGCGCGCCCTGGACCAGCGCCGGCTCCAGTTCGCGCGCCTGCGCCGGCGTCAACTCGCGAAAGGGCACGCCGGCCTCGCTCAGCCAGGCGCGCGCGGGCGCGGCCCGCTCGAACTCACGCTGGCTGCGAAAGAGTTGCAGATAGCCCGACCCCTGCTCGAAGTCGATCACGTGCCGGTCGCGCACTTCGTGCAGCACGATGCGGCTGTAGACGGCGAGCCGGTACATCCGCTCCTTGTTTTGCACGTAGCGCTTGGCGCGGCATTCGCCGAGCCAGCGCGCCAGCCAACCGAGCGTGGCGGGCCGCAGCGTCGGCCGCAGCACCAGCGGCGCATGGCGGCTGAAGAGGTACTGAAGTACGCGCGTGGGCATTCCCGGTTGCGCCCATGGCGAGGCGTAGGCGGGTGCCAACACGCCGGCATTGGCGAAGCTGGCACCCTGGGCGGCGCCGGGATTGCGTTCGACGACGGTGACCTGGAAACCTTGCTGGCGCAAGGCGTAGGCAGTGCAGACGCCGACGATGCCGGCGCCGATGACGACCACGTGCATGAATCGCGGTGTTCTTGTAGCGGCGCGGCGGATTCTACGGACTCGTCACAGTTTCATTTGCGCCGGCAGGTAAGTGACGAGCTCAGGGAAGAACCAGATCGCCAGCACCGCGAACACCATCATCAGGAAGTAGGGGAAGGCGGCGCGCGCGATCTCGTTGATCTGCTTGTGCATCATGCCTTGCATCACGAAGAGATTGAATCCCACCGGGGGCGTGATCTGCGCCATTTCGACGACCAGCACGATAAAGATGCCGAACCACAGCAAATCGATACCGGTGGCTTGCAAGGTGGGCACGAGCACTGCCATCGTCAGGACCACCATTGAGATGCCGTCCAGAAAGCAGCCGAGCACGATGAAGAAAACCATCAACAGCAGGATCAGCGCGAAGGGCGAGAGGTTGAGCGCGCCGATGGCTTCGGCCAGTTCGCGCGGCAGGCCGATGAAGCCCATCGACAGAGACAGGAAAGACGAGCCCGCCAGGATCAACGCGATCATGCAGTACAGGCGCGTGGCGGACATCAGCGAATCGACGAACGCGCGCCAAGACAGCGTGCGTTGAAAGACCCCGAGCAGCAGCGCGCCAACGACGCCGAGCGACGCCGCCTCGGTCGCGGTGGCGATGCCCGCGTAGATCGAACCCAGCACCGCGCCGATCAGCAGCACGACCGGGATCAGATGGCGGGACTCCGCAAGCTTTTGCGCGAACGTGAGCTTGATGTCCGCGGGCGGGATCTGCTCGCGATGGCGCAGCGACCAGAAGATCGTGTAGCCCATGAACAGACCCGCCAGCATCAGACCGGGGATCACCCCGGCGATGAAGAGCTTGCCGATCGACACGTCGGCGGCCACGCCGTAGACGATCATGATGATCGACGGCGGAATCAGCAGCCCCAGCGTGCCGGCACCGGCGAGCGAGCCGATCGAAATGCTCTCCGGATACTTGCGCTTGGCGAGTTCCGGCAGCGTGATCTTGCCGATGGTCGCGCAGGTGGCGGCGGACGAGCCGGACACCGCGGCGAAGATCGTGCAGCCGATGATATTGGTGTGCAGCAGCCGTCCCGGCAGCCATTGCAGCCAAGGCGCGAGCCCGCGGAACATGCCTTCGGAGAGCTTGGTCTTGAGCAGGATCTCGCCCATCCAGATGAAGAGCGGCAGCGCGGTCAGGGTCCAACTGGACATCGAACCCCAGACGGTCAGCGCCAGGCTGTCGCCGGCGAGCCGGTTGGTGAACAACTCCATCGCGATCCAAGCCACACCGAGCACGGCGATGCCGATCCAGATGCCGGCGCCGAGCAGCGCGAAGATCAGCAGCACCAGGGCCAGCGCGCTCAAGGCTTCCATCGCTACTCCGTGCGCGCGAGTTCGGCGTTTTGCTGCGCTGGCAGGTGGCCGGTGCGGACGACGACGATCAGCTCTTCGATGAAGGCGAAGGCCAGCGCGGTGACGCCCAGCGCCATCGACAACTGCGGGATCCAAAGCGGCGTGACATCGACGTTCTGCGAAATGTCGTCGTAGGCGAACGAGCCCCAGGCGAGCTTGACGCTGAACCAGGCGAAGTAACTGGTCAGGAACGAGGCCACCGCGAGACAGAAAATCTCTGCCCACGCGCGCGCGCGGCCGTGCAGGCGGCTCAGGATCAGCGTGACGCGGA
>JAJTHJ010000215.1 GCA_021298875.1 Burkholderiales bacterium
CTGATCGCGTCCGAGAACTACGCCAGCCCCGCGGTGATGGCCGCGCAGGGCAGCCAGTTGACCAACAAGTACGCCGAGGGCTACCCCGGCAAGCGCTACTACGGTGGCTGCGAGCACGTGGACGTGGCCGAGACGCTCGCCATCGCGCGGCTCAAGGCGCTCTTCGCGCAGCCGGGGCAGGAGCTCGCCGCCAACGTGCAGCCGCACTCGGGCGCGCAGGCCAACGAGGCGGTGTTCCTGGCGCTGTTGAACCCCGGCGACACCATCATGGGCATGTCCTTGGCCGAAGGCGGCCACTTGACCCACGGCATGCCGCTGAACATCTCCGGCAAGTGGTTCAAGGTCGTCAGCTACGGCCTGAACGCGCGCGAGGAGATCGACTACGACGCAATGGCCGCGGTCGCCCGCGAACACAAGCCCAAGCTGATCATTGCCGGCGCCTCGGCCTATTCGCTGAAGATCGACTTTGCGCGCTTTGCGGAAGTGGCGCGCGAGGTCGGCGCCGTGTTCATGGTCGATATGGCACACTACTCGGGGCTGATCGCCGCGGGCGTCTACCCCAGCCCGGTCGGCCATGCGGACGTGATTACCTCCACCACGCACAAGACGCTGCGCGGTCCGCGCGGTGGCTTGATCCTCTGCAAGCCGCAGTACGGGAAGGCGATCAACAGCGCCGTTTTCCCCGGCCTGCAAGGCGGGCCGCTGATGCACGTGATCGCCGCCAAGGCGGTCGCGTTCAAGGAAGCGCTGGCGTCGGAGTTCAAGACCTATCAGCAGCAGGTCGCGCGCAATGCGCAGGCGATGGCGGCCACCCTGGTCGAGCGCGGCCTGCGCATCGTCGGCGGCCGCACCGAAAGCCACTTGATGCTGGTCGATCTGCGCGCCAAGGGCGTGACCGGCAAGGAGGCCGAGGCCGTCCTGGGCGAGGCGCACATCACGATCAACAAGAACGCGATCCCCAACGACCCGGAAAAGCCGATGGTCACCAGCGGCATCCGCCTGGGTTCGCCGGCGATGACCACCCGCGGCTTTGGCGAGGCCGAAGCGCGCCAGACCGCCCACCTGATCGCCGACGTGCTCGACGACCCGCGCAACCCCGCCACCGTCGCGCGCGTGCGCGAGGCGGTGCTGGCATTGACGGCGCGCTTCCCCGTCTATCGGTAAATACCGGCTGCCGCCGCGATGAAGTGCCCCTTCTGCCATAACGCCGACACGCAGGTGATCGACTCGCGCGCGGCGGACGACGGGGCCACCATCCGCCGCCGGCGGCGTTGCCTGGCCTGCGAGAAGCGCTTTACCACCTATGAGCGGGTCGAGCTGGCGATGCCCACCATCGTCAAGCGCGGGGGAGTGCGCGCCGACTACGACCGCAACAAGCTGCGCGCCAGCATGCTGCTGGCGCTGCGCAAGCGCCCGGTGCCGCGCGAGGCGGTGGACGACGCCATCGGCCGCATCGAAGAAAAGCTCATCACTACTGCCCAGCGCGAGGTCAAGAGCGAAAAGCTGGGCGAGTTGGTGATGCGCGAGCTGAAGCGCCTGGACAAGGTCGCCTACATCCGCTTCGCCTCGGTCTACCGCAGCTTCGAGGACGTGGACGAGTTTGCCGAGGTGGTACGCGAGGTACGCCCGGCCCGCAAGCGGCGCGCTTGACCGGGATCAAAGCCGCGGCGCCCGCTCGTCGGCGCCCCTCTTGAAGCCGCCGCGGCGCGGCTTACATTACAGAGGGAGCCGGTCGGAAGACCCGGCTCGGGCGAGTTGGGAACCGGCTCCGCACAGGAGACCACCATGAAGACCCCGCACGTAACGCCACGTCGGCGCGAGCTCATGGGGATGAGTTCGATGTTCGACGACTTTCTGAACGATATGTGGGGCATGCCCGAATGGCTGCCCGCCCGCTACGGCGACATGCCGGCGCTCACCCGCGCGCGGATGGACGTGATCGACAAGGGTGACCGCTTCATGGTCACCGTCGACATGCCTGGCGTGAAAAAAGAAGACATCAACGTCTCGATCGACGGCCCGCGGGTCGCGATCACCGCCGAAAGCACGACCGAAACGCCGGTCAAGGAAGGCGAGAAGCTGCTCTACACCGAGCGGCATGCGGCAAGCTATGCGCGCAGCTTCGAGTTGCCGGCCGAGGTGACCGAAACCGGTGCCGACGCCGTGTTCGAAGACGGCGTGTTGAAGCTCACGCTGCCCAAGAGAGTCGCCACACCGACGAAGCGGCTTGAGATTCACTGACCTCCAATGCCCAGCGGTGGGATGCCGCAGGGCGCAGCGGTCGCAACGACCACGCTCAGGGCCGCGCGCAGCGCGGCCCTTTTTTCGTCAGCTTGAAACCGCGTGCGCCCGCCCCGAGCTATCGCTCATCGCCGCGGATGGCGGCGCAAACCAAACGCATTGGAGGAAGCATCATGGTCAGTCTCGTGCGGCGTGAGCCGATCAATTTGTTCGACGAACTCTTCAGCGACTTCTTCAACCGTGCCGGCTACCCGGTCGCGGCGCGCGGTGCCGAGTTACCGAGCGTCACCCGCGCCCGGATGGACGTGCTCGACCGCGGCGACAAGTACGAAATCGTCGTCGATCTGCCCGGCGTGAAGAAGGACAACATCAGCGTCACGGTCGAAGGCCCGCGCGTGGCGATCGCGGCCGAAGCCAAGACCGAGCGCGAAACCAAGGACGGCGAGCGCGTGCTGCACAGCGAGCGCTACGCGACGAGCTACGCGCGCAGCTTCGAGCTGCCGGCCGAGGTCACCGAAGAAGGTGCCGACGCCAGGTTCGAGGACGGCGTGCTCACCCTCGCGCTGCCCAAGCGCGCGGCGGTGATGAGCAAGCGGTTGACGATTCGGTAAGCGCGCCGGGTCGATCGTCTTGATCGACTAGTTGCGTTCCTCCCTCACCCGGCCGCTTCGCGGCCACCCTCTCCCGGAGGGCGAGGGTTTGAAGGCCCTCTCCCTCCGGGAGAGGGGTTGGGGTGAGGGAAGACCGCGACCAACGGAGTACCCGCTCGTCAATAATGATCGACCACGGTCGCGATTGTCGCCTGCGTAAAATCGCCGCGTCGATGTACACGCAGGCCGATCGCGATCACATGCGCGCTGCGCTCGCTCTGGCGCAGCGCGCTTTGTTTCATGCCTCGCCCAACCCGCGAGTCGGCTGCGTGCTGGTGCGCGACGGTCGGGTGATCGGCGAGGGGTTCACCCAGCCGCCCGGCTCCAACCACGCCGAGATCGAAGCGCTGCTCGATGCGCGCCGCAACGGCAACGACGCACACGGCGCCACCGCTTACGTTACGCTCGAGCCCTGCGCGCACTTCGGCCGCACGCCGCCGTGCACGACCGCGCTGATCGAGGCGCGCGTGCCGCGCGTCATCGCCGCGATCGAAGACCCCAACCCGCTGGTGGCCGGCCAGGGCTTCGCACAGTTGCGCGACGCCGGCATCGACGTGCGCTGCGGCTTGCTGGCAGCGGAGGCGGCGGAGATCAACGTCGGCTTCTTCGCGCGCATGACGCGCGGCCGCCCCTGGTTGCGGCTTAAGATCGCCGCGAGCCTCGACGGCAAGACGGCGCTCGACAACGGCGTGTCGCAATGGATCACGTCGGAGGCGGCGCGCACCGACGGCCACGTCTGGCGCGCGCGCGCCTGTGCGGTGCTGACCGGCATCGGCACGCTGCGCGCGGACAACCCGCAGTTGTCGGTGCGTTTGGTGGACACACCGCGCCAGCCGCTGAAGGTACTGGTGGACAGTCGGCTGGAGGTCGATCCCGGGGCGCGGCTCTTCGACGGCAACACGGTACTGGTGGCCTGCGCCCGCGCCGATACCGAAAAGGACGCGCGGCTGCGAGACCGAAATGCCGAGGTGATCGAGCTGCCGGACGCCAACGGCAAGGTCGATCTGTCCGCGCTGTTGCGCGAACTGGCCCGCCGCGGCTGCAACGAAGTGCACGCCGAGGCGGGGTTCAAGTTGAACGGCTCGCTGGTGCGGGAAGGGCTGGTCGATGAACTGCTCGTCTACCTGGCGCCGCTGCTGATCGGCGAAGCGCAGGGCATGGTGCACCTGCCGGCGTTGTCCGATCTGGCGCAGGCGCGGCGGCTCGCCTTCCGCGACGTGACGCAGCTGGGCGACGACGTGCGCATTCTTGCAAGGTGGCAATGATGTTTACCGGAATCGTCGAGACCATGGGCCAGATCGTCCGCGCCGAAGAACTCGGCTTTGGCCGCCGCTTGCAGATCGAAGCGCCCGCGCTCGGGTTGAGCGACGTGAACATCGGCGACTCGATCGCCGTCAACGGCACTTGCCTGACCGTCACCGCCAAGACGGCCACTGGCTTTTCGGTGGACGTGATCGCCGAAACGCTGGCGCGCACCGCGGGCCTCACCAGTCGCGGCGAGGTGAATCTCGAAAAGTCGATGCGCTTCGGCGACCGCGTGGATGGCCACTTGGTGAGCGGCCACGTGGACGGCACCGGCACCGTGGTCGCCATGGACCGCCACGCCGAAAGCTGGCTGCTGATCGTCGAGGCGCCGTCGGAGCTGGCGCGCTTTTTTGCCTACAAGGGTTCGATCGCCATCAACGGCGTGTCGCTCACGATCGCACGCGTGGAGGACGCGGCCACCGGCTGCCGCGTCTGGGTCGCGTTGATTCCGCACACGATGGAAGTGACCACGCTAAAGCTTCTGAAGCCGGGCGACCGCGTCAACCTCGAAGTGGACATGATCGCCCGCTACGTCGAGCGGATGCTCGCGGCCGGCACGGTTCAGCCGCGCGCCTGATACCAGCGCACGGTCGCCGCGATCGATTGTTCCAGCGGCGTTGCATGGGTCTGCATCCGGGCGCGCCACTTGGTGTCGTCCACGACGTAGGGCTGCTCGAAGTGGCCCATCATCTCCACGGTCTCGTAGGCGCCTTTCGAGAACAGCCCGGCCATCCGCATCGTGCGGCGGCCGATGCTGCCGATGCGCGGCGCTCGGCCCGCGGCGGCACAGGACAGTTCAATGAACTGCCGCGTCGTCACCGCCGGCGCATTGGGCACATGCCAGGCCTCGCCCCAGGCGGCGGGGGTGACGGCCAGTTCCGCCAGCGCGGCGCCAAAGTCGTCGATGAAGGTGGTGCTGTGCGGTACGTCCAGGTTGCCGATGCCATTGACCCTCTTGCCCCGCACCAGCGGGCCGAACAGCATGCTGCCCACTACGGAGTCGCGCACGCCGGGGCCGAAGAAGTCCGAGCCGCGGCCGATCGCCGTCGGCACACGGCCCGCCGCATGTGCCGCCAGCAGCCGGCGGTCGACCTCGATCCGGGCGCGGCCCTTGCGCGTGGTTGCTGTCCAAGGGGTGTCTTCGGCGAGGGTCTGCGCGGCGTCGGCATACACGTACAGGTTGTCGCCCATGACGAGCGCGCAGCCGGCGCGTTCGCAGGCCTCGATCACGGCGTCGATCAGCGGCGGGAACTCTTCCGGCCAGCGGTGATAGGCCGGCTGGGCGCACATGATCGCCGCGCGGCAGCCCGCCAGTGCGCGAGTGGTGGCCTCTTGCTCCAGCAGGTTCGCGGCCAGCACGGTGACGTGCGACGGCGCCTTGAAGTCGCCCTTGCGGTGGATCAACCGCGCTTGCAACCCGCGCGCCAGCACGCCGCGCAGGCTGGCCAGCGCCAGCGGGCCGGCGCCGAGGATGGCAATAGTGTCTGCCATCGCGTCACGCCGTCGGCATGCGGCCAAAGATCATCCGCAGGCCGAGCGCCATCAGGAAGAAGTGATACACGCTGGTGGCGGCGACGATCAGCCCCGGGATTTCGAGGCCGAACACACCCAGCCAGGCCGCCAGCAGCGAAGCCACCGCGACGAAGCCGAACAGCGCCAGCCAGCGCGGAAAATCGCCCCGCCGCCAGGCGGCGCCGAGCGCAACGGCCAGCGCCGCGGCGGCAAACAGGGACACGCCGAGCAGTTCGCCCATCGCGCCGCCGTAGGTGTTGACGGCGAAGTACACCTGTTCGATGACCCCTCGCTCCGCCGGCGCCGCCGCGGCGTGGGCAATGGCCAGCGCCGGCATCACCGTCAGCCAGCGCAGGATGCCGATGCAGCGAAACGCCACGGAAGTCGTGGCCAGGGCAATCGCCGTAACGCCGGCGGCGCTGCCGGGTGCGACGCCGGCCCAGCGCAGCAGCACCAGCACCACGGGCAGGAAGATCAGCGAATAGACGAAGTAGACCGTGTAACCCGCCTGCACGGCGCCCGCCTGGGCGACGAGCTTGGGCAGCAGTGTAGCGGCGGGCTCATCGAGCGAGGCCGGCCAGCCGATGGCCGCGCCGAGCACCACCATCGGCACGAAGATCAGCAGCGATTCGGCCAGCACCAGTGCGCCGGCCCAGCGGGTTGTGGTTTTGTTCATGTCGCGTCCTCAAGTGGATTAGGGAGGGCGACATCGTCGAGCCTGACACGGTGTGAGAGTCAAGCGGCCCGTTGCGGGCGCTTGCCGGGCGCGGCCGGCGCGGCCGGTAGTTGCAGCTCGATCGTCACCGGCTCGACCAGGACTCGGTCGGTCTCGCGGCCGAAAAGATGCACCTCGCGCAAGGCGCCCGTGGGCTGCCAGCCTTGCGCCGCCACCCAGCGGAACAAGCCTGCGATCGGTACGGTGACCTGCGGCAGCAAGCCGGTCCCGGCCACACAAGCCAGCCGCTCGGCGGCGGGCAGACGGCGCAGTTCGAAGCCGGTATCGGCGATCTCTTCGTCGGTCGACGGTAACCGGCCCACCGCCGCGTCCACCGGGACGGCGATGCGCACGCCGATATCGGTCTCGCGATACTCGTCGACGTCGTAGAGCGCCAGCTCGGCGCCGGCGGCGGCGAGCCGGCGGCGGGCGATCTCCTTGTACAAAAGCTCGCAAGCGGCGCCGCGCATCGGCCCCATGCCGTC
>JAJTHJ010000097.1 GCA_021298875.1 Burkholderiales bacterium
CGTAGACGAACGAGCACCAGATCGCAATGATGATGCCGATGAAGCGGGCCAGATTGCCGCCATAGCGCGCACCGAGAAAGTCCGGGATCGTGAACTGGCCGAACTTGCGCAGGTACGGCGCCAGGAACAGCGCCACCAGGCAGTAGCCGCCGGTCCAGCCCAGGATGAACGCGAGGCCGTCGAAGCCTTGCAGGTACAGGCCGCCCGCCATGCCGATGAAGGACGCCGCGGACATCCAGTCCGCGCCGGTGGCCATGCCGTTGAAGAGCGCGGGCACGCGGCGCCCGGCGACGTAGTACTCGGCCACGTCGGCCGTGCGGCTCATGATGCCGATGCCGGCATACAACGCCACGGTGGCGAAGAGGAAGGCGTAGCCGATGTACACCCGCGGCAGGCCGAGCGCTTCGAGCGCCGCCAGCACGAGCACGAAGGCGATGAAGCCGCCCGTGTACCACGTGTAGTACTTCTTCAACTGGTTGAAGAAGGCGCGATTGGAGCTGACTTGGGCGCTCATTTATTCGTCCTCCTCGGCCACGCCGTACTCCTCATCCAGCGCGCGCATCTTGCGCGCGTAGTACCAGATGATCAGCACGTAAACGATCAGCGAACCCTGCGCCGCCATGTAGAACGACAGCGGGAACTGCAGCAGGGGAATGGTGATCTCCGCCAAGGGCCGCGCAAAATAGGCCATGACGAAGGTGGCAGCGAACCAGATCGCCAGCAGGACGCCGGTGATCTTGAGGTTTCGCTGCCAATACTCCTTGTGTCTTTCTGTGAGTTGCATGTTTCCTCCAAGGGGTGGTGCGAAAAAATCAAAGAGCGTGCGGCGCGGTCTGCGTCGCGGTAAGGGCCGGTGCGAGCGCTGCCGCCTCGGCGCTACGCGGCTGGGCAGGCGTCTGCTCCAGATCGCGCTTGAGCCCGGCGGCAAACTTGGGCTCGAAGCCTTGCAAGTGGCGTTGCAGCCGCCAGGCCTCGGCGTCCTCGCCGAGATGGTGGTACGTCATCGCCAATTGGTAGAAGCCGTAAGGGCTGAAGGGCTGCAACTCGGTGTTCTTCTTCAGCGCCGCCACGGCCTCATGCAACCGGCCTTGGCGGATCAGCACCAGCCCCAACCCGTACCAGGCGCGGTCGTGCTTGGCGTTGAGCGCCAGCGCGCGGCGGAAGGACTGCTCGGCGGCCTCGACGCGGTCGCACTTTTCCTGGATGAAACCGAGGTTGAACCAGCTGTCGGCATGGTCCGGGTGCGCGCGCAGCAGCGCCTCGAACTGGCCGATGGCCGCCTCCGCTTGGCCCTGCTCCATCAGCATGTTGCCGAGGGTGGCGCGTGCCACGAGGTCGCCCGGGGCGCGGGCGACGATACGGGCGTACAAATCCTGCGCCCGCGCCTTCAAACCCAACAGCACCGCCAGGCTCGCCTGCGTGGCGAACCACTGCCGTTCCAGCCACCACGCCACGCCGCCGCTCATTGCAGCCCCCGTGCCGCGGCCCAGCGTGCGCAGCCCGCCTGGGTGAGATCGCCAAGGCACACATCGCGGTGGAAAAAGCCCACCACGAAGTAGCCCACCACCAACAGAAAGAAGGCCACCGCCGGCACGTGCTCGTCCAGCACCACGCGCGGCGAGACCAGCCGCGCCAGCTTGATCGCTGGCGAGGCGACGATGCCGAGCAATTGGTAGACGATGTTCTCGCGCCGCCGGCCCCAGTTGAACAGGCCCACGATCAACTGCCCGAGCAGGGACAGGCCCGCGACGAGCAACAGCGTCTGCAAGACGACGAGAAAAAGCGCCACCCCAACCTACCCTTCTGTCTGGCCCGGCCACCGGCGGCCGGGTCACTTGAATCTGCGCTGGCGGCCCGTCTGAAAAACACAAGTCGGGCATCGATCCGTGCTCTTTGGCGTCTTCCGCACACCAAGACCAACCACCATCAGATGCGATAGCCGCACGACCTTGACTGTAGCTTCAATACTCTGCCAGCGCATCGCCAAAGGCGGACTTAATTTGTCTCTCCAAGGCTTTAACTCGCATGCCGTCGTTCTGTAAATCGGCGTACTCGTCTTCGCTCACATCGGCCGCACCCAAACCATCGATGTACTTGGCATAAAACCTGAGCGCATCAATTAAAATTACGGCATCGGCGTACGGAAGTTTGTATTCAAAATATTCCATGCCATCTCCCAGCTCAAGATATTTTTATCGCCTTTTCTTTTATCTCATCCATCAAACGATGGAATTCACTGAGCTTCATCGTAGGCGCAGGCGCAAACGTATAGCGCCCTTTGTGATCTAGTCGCTTATCGATAACAAGCTTGATTCCACCGGGAACTGGTGTCCCTTTCGGAATCTTCCAGATGTTCCTCTTGCTCGAATCAACACTTGAGAATGCACTGATGCCATTGCCATCCGCAATGATGTATTTCACTCCGCTTCGATCCAGTACTTTTGCATCCTTCATGGGTCGAATGTGATCCAGTCGCGGACTCACAGAGTTGCCGAATCGGTACAAGTCAAGAAAAACGTCCGTATAGTCCGAGATAAAAATCTCGTCTGGAGCTAACATCTTTTATCGCTCGATCAATGAATTCGACTGCATTACTCTTTGCTCAGCCGCTTATCAATTCGTGACCTTCAACTGATCCAGGATCGCCGGGTTCTCCAGCGTGGATACGTCTTGCGTGATCGCCTCGCCCTTGGCGATCGCCCGCAACAGTCGCCGCATGATCTTGCCGCTGCGCGTCTTGGGCAGGTTGTCGCCAAAGCGGATGTCCTTGGGTTTGGCGATCGGGCCGATCTCCTTGCCGACCCAGTCGCGCAATTCCTTGGCAATCTTCAACGCGTCGTCGCCGGTGGGCCGCGTTTGCTTGAGCACCACGAAGGCGCAGATCGCCTCGCCCGTCATGTCGTCGGGGCGGCCGACCACGGCGGCCTCGGCCACCAGCGGATTGGCGACCAAAGCAGACTCGATCTCCATCGTGCCCATCCGGTGGCCGGAGACGTTCAGCACGTCGTCGATGCGGCCGATGATGGTGAAGTAGCCCGTCTCCTTGTCGCGGATCGAACCGTCACCGGCCAAGTACAGATGCCCGCCGAGTTCGGCAGGGTAGTAGCTTTTCTTGAAGCGCTCCGGGTCGCCCCAGATGGTGCGGATCATCGACGGCCACGGGCGCTTGATGACCAGCAGACCGCCCTGGCCATTGGGCACGTCGTGCCCGGTCTCATCGACGATGGCGGCCATGATCCCGGGCAGCGGCAACGTGCAGGAGCCGGGCACCGTCGGGGTGGCGCCCGGCAGCGGCGAGATCATGTGCCCGCCGGTTTCGGTCTGCCAGAAGGTATCGACGATCGGGCAGCGCTCGCGGCCGACGTTCCGGTGGTACCACATCCAGGCTTCGGGGTTGATCGGCTCGCCGACGGTGCCGAGGATGCGCAGCGACGACAGGTCGTACTTGGTCGGATGCGTGGCCAGATTGCCTTCGTTGGCCTTGATCAGCGAGCGGATCGCCGTGGGCGCGGTGTAGAAGATGCTGACCTTGTGGTCCTGCACCATCTTCCAGAAGCGACCGGCGTCGGGGTAGGTCGGCACGCCTTCGAAGATCACTTCGGTGGCGCCGGTGGCGAGCGGTCCGTAGCACACGTAGGTGTGGCCGGTGACCCAGCCCACGTCGGCGGTGCACCAGAAAACGTCCGACGGCTTGATGTCGAACGTCCACTTCATGGTCATGATCGCCCACAGCAAATAGCCGCCGGTGGAATGCTGCACGCCCTTGGGCTTGCCGGTGGAGCCGGAGGTGTAGAGGATGAAGAGCGGATGCTCGGCCTCGACCCAGACCGGCTCGCAGGTCGCGGGCTGGCCGGCCATCACCTCGTGCATCCACAGGTCGCGGCCTTCGACCCAGTTGATCTTGCCGCCGGTACGCTTGTAGACGATCACCTTGCGCACCGCCTCGCAGCCGCCGAGG
This sequence comes from Burkholderiales bacterium, assembly GCA_021298875.1. Taxonomy (GTDB): domain Bacteria; phylum Pseudomonadota; class Gammaproteobacteria; order Burkholderiales; family Burkholderiaceae_F; genus JAJTHJ01. The sequence goes on from JAJTHJ010000097.1 coordinate 3,959, forward strand.
GCGAAGGCCTCGTCGATCGCGGGCTTGAGCGGGATTGCCTTGCCGCCGCGCATCTGCTCGTCGGCAGCGATGATGAGGGTCGCGCCGGCATCGACCACGCGCTCCTGCACGCTCTTGGCGGAGAAGCCGCCAAAGACCACCGAGTGCGTGACGCCCAGCCGCGCGCAGGCCTGCATCGCCACCACCGCCTCGATCGACATCGGCATGTAGATGATGGCGCGCTCGCCCTTGGCGAAGCCCAGCGCCTTGATGCCGTTGGCGAACTGGCAGACCTTGGCGTGCAGTTCGCGATAGGTGATCTTGGTGACCGTGCCGTCGTCGGCCTCGAAGACGATCGCCACCTTGTCGGCGTTGCCGTTTTCCAGGTTGCGGTCGAGGCAGTTGTACGAAGCGTTCAACTGCCCGTCGGCGAACCACTTGTAAAACGGTGCGCTGGACTCGTCCAGCACCTGCGTAAACGGCTTGTGCCAGGCGACGTTCTCGCGCGCCAGGCGCGCCCAGAAGCCGGTGAAGTCGCGCTCTGCCTCCGCACACAGCGCGCGGAACGCGTCCATGCCGGAGATGGCCGCCGCCTTGACGATCTCCGCGCTCGGGGGAAACACGCGGCTTTCGTGCATCACCGATTCGATGTTCGACATCTGTCCTAGCCCGCTATTGGAGTGATTGTTCTAGCGGCGCGAACGGTATGGACGCGCACTTACGCCAACCTTACGTCTTTCGGTGCGGCGCGGTAGCCGTCTGCGGGTTTTCCCGCAGGCCGGACTACGGTGCCGACAAGGCTTGCGCGAGATCGGCCTTCAGATCGGTCACCGACTCCAGCCCGACCGAGATCCGCAGCAGCCCTTCGGTGATGCCGGCGCGCTCGCGCGCTTCTGGCGTGAGCCTGCCATGCGTCGTGCTGGCGGGGTGGGTGATCGTCGAGCGGGTGTCGCCGAGGTTGCCGGTAATCGAGAACAGGCGCACGCGGTCGATCGCCTGCCAAGCGCGGCGGCGTTGCGCTGCGGCGTCACCGTCGGCCTTGACGACGAACGACAACACCGCACCCGGCCCCTGCTGCTGCGCCCGCGCCAGCGCCGCCTGAGGATGCGAGTCCAGTCCGGGGAAGTTGACCTGCGCCACTGCGGGCTGCGCTTGCAGCCAGCGGGCCAGTTCGAGCGCTGCGGCAGACTGCGCACGGATGCGCAGCGGCAGCGTCTCCAGCCCCTTCAGCAACACCCAGGCATTGAACGGCGACAGGCACGGCCCCGCCGTCCGCAGCACCGGCAACAGCGCGTCCTGGATCAACGCGCGCCTGCCCACCACCGCGCCACCCATCGCGCGGCCCTGGCCGTCGATGAACTTGGTGCCGGTGTGCGTCACCACATCCACACCGAAGTCGAGCGGGCGTTGCAGCACCGGCGTGCAAAAGCAGTTGTCCACGGCGGTGAGCGCGCCGAGCTCGCGGCCGAGCTTGACGAACTCGGCGAGGTCCACGATTTCCATCAGCGGGTTGGACGGCGTCTCGCAGTACAGCAGCCGCGTGTTGGGCTGCACCGCCGCGCGCCATGCGGCGGGGTCGGCACCACGCACGAAACTCGTCTCGATGCCGAACCTGGCGAGCAGCGTGGAGAAGAGCGTGACGGTGGCGCCGAACACCGAGGCGCCGCAGATCACGTGGTCGCCGCTTTTGAGCGTGCCTAGGGCCAGCGCCAGCGTCGCCGCCATGCCGGAAGACGTGGCGATGCAGTCCTCGCCGCCTTCGAGCGTCGCCAAGCGCCGCTCGAACATCCGCACCGTAGGATTGGAAAAGCGCGAGTAGACGTAGCCGTCCTCGCTGCCGCCGAACTTGGCGGCGGCCTCGGCCGCGCTGCCGTAGACGAAGGAGGAGGTCAGGAACAGCGCCTCGCTGTGCTCCTGAAACTGGCTGCGCTCGGTGCCGGCGCGGATCGCCAGAGTGTCGGTGTCGAAGTGGTCGTCCATAAACGAAAAACCCGCTGGCAGCGGCGAGCGGGTTCATGGGACGAACCTCGCTTTAGCTGCATTTGTTAAGCGCCCGCAAGCTGAGTCAAATCGGCGCGACGGAACCGATGGTAACAGCGATCAGTGCCGCTGTGCGCGGCGCTCCTTGCGCGAGAGCAGCTCGACCGCGGGCGTCGCGGCACCGGCCTGTGCATGGCCCAACGCAGCGACGGCCAGTTGACGGTTCTTTGCCACCCGCTCGCGCTCGCCGGTGGGCAGATCGGCTCGCCGCACCAACTGGTCGGCCACCGCCAGCGACTCGCGGGCGTGGCCGGCGTGGTAGGCGGCCACCGCGAGCTCGTCCTGCGCGCGCCAGCCGTACATGCTGCGGTCGAGAAAGAGCGCATCAGCCGGCAGCGGCGTCTTGACCGCTGCGCTCGCGAACGGATACGCGGCCGCCGGCCACCCCGCCTCGCGCAGCACACGCGCCAGTTGTACCAGCGCCTCGGCGCGCGCCGGTCGGTACTGGTAGGCCTCCAGCAGCGCGAGCATCACCTCTTCGGTGTCGCGGCCGGCTTTCTCTTTCAGCAGTCCGATCTGGTAGAGCGAATACCAGACCTCTTCCTCCCAGCCGCCCATCTGCGCGCGGCGGGCATAGGTTGTGAGCGCGCTTTCGGTGTCGCCCGCGTCGCGATAGCTCTGCGCCAGGTAGAACACGTAGCGCGCGTTGTCGGGCTCGTCCTTGAGTGCGGCTCCCAGCACGGCAGCGTCGCGCGCGTACTTGGTCGCCGCATCGACCTGGTTGCGCGCGCTGTCGAAGAGCCCTCGGACGACGGGGCCGCGCAGCGTCTCGGTGCGTTGCGGCGCATCGCAGGCGATCACCTCGTGCAGCACGCCGACGTAGCGCCACGGCAAGGCGGCACGCACGAGCTTGATCAAGTCGAACTCGGTGCCGCTGGGCTCGACCCGATGGCGCAGGCTGTACGCATCAGCGGTCAGGGCGGGCCAGCGAAAGCCCTTGGGGGCTTCGAACACCTCGTCGGCGTCAATCGTCAGCGTGAACTCGGCGAGGTCGCGGGCCAGCGCCAGTGCCTCGCTGCGGTTGTGGCCGAAATCGCGCCACGGCCGCTCGATCACGGCCCCGGGCAGATCGGCCAGATGCGTGCGAACGATCTCCTGAGTGCCGTCGGTCGAGCCGGTATCGACGATCAGGTAAGCACCGATGTACGGCCGCACCGAACCGAGGCAGCGCCGGATCACGTGCGCCTCGTTCTTGACGATCATGTTCAGGCACACGCGCCGAGGCATCGCGCGTCGCTCCGCTAGCCGTCGGCCTCGATCGCCAGGCTCAACTGGTTGTGTGCGGCCTCTTCGGTCGCGGCCGGCGCGAGCCGCGCGCGCTCGATCCGGTTCAGATACTCCGGCGTCACGTCGCCGGTGATGTACACGCCGTCGAAGCACGAGGCCTCGAAGTTCTCGATCTTCGGGTTGCAGTCGCCGACTGCCTGCTTAAGATCGTCCACCGACTGGTAGATCAGCGCGTCGGCGCCGATGGCGCGGCGGATTTCTTCGTCGTTGCGGGTGGCGGCGATCAGCTCCGCGCGCGTGGGCATGTCGATGCCATAGACGTTCGGGTAGCGCACCGGCGGCGCGCTGGAGGCAAAGTAGACCTTGTGCGCGCCGGCGTCGCGCGCCATCTGCACGATTTCCTGGCTGGTGGTGCCGCGCACGATGGAGTCGTCCACCAGCAGCACGTTCTTGCCCTTGAACTCCACACCCACGGTATTGAGCTTCTGCCGCACCGACTTCTTGCGCACCGCCTGCCCCGGCATGATGAAGGTGCGGCCGATGTAGCGGTTCTTGATGAAGCCCTCGCGGTAGTCGAGATTGAGCTTGTTGGCCAGTTGCAGCGCGGCCGGGCGGCTGGAATCGGGGATCGGCATCACCACGTCGATGTCGCCGAGCGGAATGCTGCGCGCCACGCGGTCGGCCAGGTACTCGCCCAACCGCAGCCGCGCGCCGTAGACCGAGATGCCGTCCATCACCGAGTCCGGCCGCGCCAGGTAGACGTACTCGAAGATGCAGGGGTTGAGACTCGGCCGTTCCGCGCACTGCTGGCTGTAGAAGCGCCCGTCCAGATCGACGAAGATCGCCTCGCCCGGCGCCAGGTCGCGCTCGAAGCGATAGCCCAGTCCTTCGAGCGCGACCGATTCCGATGCGACCATGTACTCGCGACCGGCATCGGTGTCCAGCACGCCGATGCACAACGGCCGAATGCCGCAGGGGTCGCGCAAGGCAAGCAGTCCGTAACCGGCGATCTGCGCGACGATCGCGTACGACCCGCGCACTCGCTGGTGCACACCCGCCACCGCGCGGAAGATCGTCGCCGGGTCGAGCACGTGGCCGACGCTGGTGGTTTCCAACTCGTGCGCCAGCACGTTGAGCAGCACCTCGGAGTCGGAATTGGTGTTGATGTGGCGGCGGTCGATGCGGAACATCTCCGCCTTCAACTGCTCCCAATTGGTCAGGTTGCCGTTATGCGCGAGCGTGATGCCGAAGGGCGCGTTGACGTAAAACGGCTGCGCTTCCTCGGAGTTGCTGGCCGAGCCCGCCGTCGGGTAGCGCACCTGGGCGATGCCGGAATTGCCCGGCAGCGAGCGCATGTTGCGCGTGCGGAAGACGTCGCGCGTCAGCCCGCTGCCCTTGTGCATATGGAAGGTGTTGCCGTCGGCGGTGGCGATGCCGGCGGCGTCCTGGCCGCGGTGCTGCAACAGTTGCAGCGCGTCGTAGAGCAGCTGGTTGACCGGGCCACTGGCCACGACCCCGACGATTCCGCACATCGTGCGCCCCTCCCCTTACGTGCCCCTCAGGTGCCGCGCCAGGACGGCGGCAGCCACGGCAGCGCGAATGCTACGCCCGCCTGCACCCACGGGATCAATTTCGACTCGCGCCACCAAGGCTCTTGCGCCAACCCGGTGCCCGCCAGTAGCGCGACCGCCACAGCGACGACGAGCAGAGCCCGCGCGAAGCCGAACAACCCGCCCAATACGCGGTCGGCGCCGGACAACTGCGCCTTGGCCAGCAACTTGTACACGAGCGCCGCGGCCAGCGCGGCGGCGAACACGGTGAACACCAGGATCAGCACCGCCGCCACCGCCGTCCGCCCGTCGGGCCACTCGCGCAGGAACGGCAGCCAATGGCCAAGCGGCTTGGCGTATAGAACCGCCAGCACGACCGCCAGCACCCACCCAGCAAGCGAAAGCACCTCGCGCATCAAGCCGCGCCACAGCCCCCACAGGGTCGATAGCAATGCGACCACCAGCAGCACCCAGTCGAGCGTGCCGAGGACGGTCACAGCGCGACGAGATCGGCGGAGATGCCGAGCGTGCCGAGCACGGCGCGGGCAGCCTCGGCTTCGTCGCGCACGCCATAGGGGCCGATGCGCACGCGCCAGACCGTGCCGCTCTTGGCCTCGGCGCGCTCGACCCTGGGCGACAACCCCTCTTTGCGAATCCGGTCGGCCAGTTCGTTGGCCGCCGATTCGCTTGCCAGCGCTGCCGCCTGCACGACGAACTTGCCGGCCTTGGCGGGCTCGGCTTTCTTGGCCTCGGTCTTCTTGGCTTCTGCCTTCTTGGCTTCGGCCTTTTTCGCCTCGGCCTTGGCCGGCTCGGTGGCCTTCGGCGCTTCCGGCTTCTTCTCTTCTTTCGCCTCGGGCGACGACTTGCCTTCGTCGGCCGGCTGCGCATCGGGTGGAGCCACCGGCGCATTGGCCGGCTCCGGCAGCGGCGGCAGCGACAGGCGCGGCGTAAACGGCGTCTTCTCGCTCGGGATGTCGATCGGGATGTTGTCCGGCACCGGCCGCGGCGTGGGGTCGAGGATCATCGGCACCACGATCACCACCGCCAGCAGCAGTGCCGCGGCACCGATCAACTGGCGGCGGGCGCGCACTTTCAACGCGGCGGTGGGGTCGGCGCGACCGGACGACTCACTCGCGGCGTCCGCGTCGCGCGCCGGCTCCGCCTTCTTGCCCGACCGCCAATAGGCCCAAGCCATCGTGGTGCTGCCCCGTGTTATTGGCGCTCGGCTTGCAGGACCTGCATCACGCCACCGACGGTGACGAAGCTGCCGAACACGACGATTCTATCGTCGGCACCTGCCGCCGCGCGCGCGCCGGCGAAGGCGTCTTCGACGCTGGCGTAGCGCGCAATGCTCGCCTGCGGGCACGCGGCCAGCACGCGCTGCGCGAGCGCATCGACGGCCAGTCCGCGTGCACCCGCCGTGGGCGCCAGATGCCAGGTGTCGATGCGGGCGCCGACACGTGCGACGACGCCCTCGACATCCTTGTCGCCCAGCGCGGCAAACACCGCGTGCGTGACCGGAAAAAAGCCCATGCTGTCCAGATTCTGCGCCAGCACCGCGGCAGCATGCGGGTTGTGCGCTACGTCGAGGATCGTCGTCGGCCGCCCCGGCAGCACCTGGAAGCGGCCCGGAATCTCCACCGTCAGCAAGCCCTGCCGCACCGCCTGCTGGCTGACGGGCAGCGGACCCGCCAGTGCCTCCAACGCCGCCAGCGCAGCCGATGCGTTGAGCAACTGATTGGCGCCGCGCAGCGCCGGGTACGGCAAGCCGGCGCGCCGCACCTGGCGCCCGCCGTAGGCCCATTGCTGCTTGTCGCCGCTGTAGTTGAAGTCGCGGCCAAAGCGCCAGAGGTCGGCGCCGATCCGCGCGGCCACGTCGGTCACCGACTGCGGCGGCTGCGGGTCGGCGCAGATCGACGGCCGGCCCGCGCGATAGATGTGTGCCTTCTCGAAGCCGATGTGCTCGCGCGTCGGCCCCAGGTAGTCCATGTGGTCCAGATCGATCGAGGTCAGCACCGCGCAGTCGGCATCGACGATGTTGACCGCGTCGAGCCGGCCGCCAAGGCCGATCTCCAGCACCGCGGCATCGAGCCGCGCGTGCTGGAACAGCCGCAGGATGGCGAGCGTGGTGAACTCGAAGTAGGTGAGCGTGGTGTCGCCGCGCACCGCATCGACCGCGGCAAAGTGCTCGATCAGTTGCTCGTCGCTGACCGCAACACCGTCGATGGCCGCGCGCTCATTGAAGCGCAGCAAGTGCGGCGAGGTGTACAGCCCTACCCGATACCCGGCCGCGCGCAGGATGCTGTCGAGCATCGCGCAGGTGGAGCCTTTGCCGTTGGTGCCGCCGACGACGAGGGTCGGGCAAGCGAGGTGCAACTCCAGCCGCTGCGCCACCGCGCGCACGCGGTCGAGCGACAGGTCGATCGGCTTGGCGTGCAGGCGCTCGACGTGGGCGAGCCAGTCGGTGAGCGAGTTTTCCCGGTCGGGCGTCATGGTGCTTGCGAGGAGCAGACCCACGTCGCCCCGGCGAAGGCCGGGGCCCAGCGGCTTTGCGGCACAAGTCGCTGGGCTCCGGCCTTCGCCGGAGCGACGGAGCCTCTACGCAATCGCCTCCGCCGGCTGCTTGAGCAACAGCGCCAGCAACTGCGCCAGCGTGTCGCGCAGCTCGCGCCGGTCGACGATCATGTCCACCGCGCCCTTGGCGAGCAGGAACTCGGAGCGCTGGAAGCCCTCCGGCAGCTTCTCGCGCACGGTGTTTTCGATCACCCGGGGGCCGGCAAAGCCGATCAGGGCTTTCGGCTCGGCGATCACGACGTCGCCCATGAAGGCGAAGC
>JAJTHJ010000389.1 GCA_021298875.1 Burkholderiales bacterium
CAGCAATGAGGTCGTGAAGCTGCCGCCGCGCCGCGGCTTCGCGCTGCGCGATGCGATCATCGGCTCGCAGCCGCATGGCGGGACGTATCTCGGCAAGGCGGTGACGGAGATCGACCGCAAGGGCGATCGCCTGATCGTCTTCACCGACGAGCAGAGCCACGACCAGGTGCCCGCCCCGAAGGGACGCGGATACATGGTCAACGTGGCGTCCTACCAGCACGGCGTCGGACACGGCCCGTGGACGCGGGTCGACGGCTTCTCCGAGGCCGTCATCGCCTGGATCGCGGCGTCGGAACAGACGATGCACTGACGCCTGCTCGACAACAATGGGCCCGGACGCGCATGCGCCCGGGCCTTTTTTTTGGTGCGACGGACGAGCGCTCCGCTCGCGCAGCGCACGAGCGGCGGCAACGTCATTCACAATGTCGCGAGCGGCCGCGCCGGCTCCACGCCGTTTGGCATCGGCGCCAGTTGTCCGGCGACGGTGGCGCCGGGCTGCGGCTGGAGGCCGGGGGTCAGTACCGGCTCGGCGGTGCTGTTTTATCCGCAGCAGGTCGATTCGCAGCACAACCAGGTCGAAGCGCGGCTGAACTACGGCGCCGACGCGCTGCAACTGTCGTTCGGCTATTACGGCTCGTTTTACAGCAACAACATTGGCGCAACGACGCTCGGTGTGCCCGCCACCCTGAACAACCCGGTCGGCACACCGCTGCCGCTCAGGCCGGGCCTGGCGGCGTGGCTGACACTGCCGGTGGCGAGCGCGCCGGACAACAACTTCAACTACTTCGATCTGTCGGGCAGCTACGTCTTCCTGCCGCAGTTGCGGGCGAACTTCAAGTTCGCCTACTCGCTGGCCAAGCAGAACCAGGACTTCGCCGGCGCCGGGCTGGGCAATGCGCCGGCCGGGATCACCAACCTCGATGGCGAAGTGGAAGGCAAGCTGGCGCAGATTCGCGTAGTCGGCACGCCGATCGACAATTTGACGGTGGTGGCCGAGTACCGCTATTCGGACAACCAGGACAACACGCCGATCGCCAACTACAACGTCGTGTTGAACACGCAGTTCACCAATCAGACCGTTTCGCGCACCGTCAACTACGGCAAGCTCGAAGGCACCTACCGCTTCCCGTGGGCGATCCAGGGCGCGCTGGGCATCGACTACACCTCGCTCGACCGCGGCACCTACACGCCGACCGCGTCCTATGCCGGGGTCAGCGCGCTGCGCGAGAGCAACGACGTGACCCGCTGGTGGGTCGAGTTGCGCCGCACGCTGACCGAGTCGGTGAGCGGCCTCATCAAGTACACGCAAAGCAAGCAGGACGGCGGCGGCTGGCTGGCGCCGGCGGCCGGTGGCGTGGGACTGGTGTCGGTATCCGACCCCGCCGCGCAGTTGGGCCCGAACGCGATCTACATGCCGACGATGGCCGACCGCGACCGCGACACCGTGCGCCTGCTGCTCAATTGGGCGGCGACCGAGGCCCTGTCGGTGCAGTTTGCCGTGGATTACGGCACCGACCGCTACGACGCACCGACGCAGTTTGCGCTGCAAAAGACGCAGTACCAGTTGTACACGCTGGATGCCAACTACGCGCTGTCGGACAAGTGGGGTTTCAACGGCTATCTGTCGGTCGGCAAACAAACGCTCGACCAGTCGCGGCCGGCCGGTTACGTACTGGCGTTCGACGACAGCAGCTTCAACGCCGGCGTGGGCTTCAACGGCAAGATCGACGCCAAGTGGCAGGTGGGCGGCACGCTGTCCTACATGAGCAACGTGGACAAGTACGAGCAGACGCTGGTCGCCAATCCGGCACCCGGCAGCGCCGAGTTGCTGGGCGCCGCCGGCGGGCTGCCCGACATCGCCTTCCGCCGTACCGACTTCAGATTGTTCGGCAACTACGCGATGAGCGAGCGCTCCGCGCTGCGGCTCGATGCCGTCTACCAACGCTACTACTACAACGACTGGGCCTTTAACTACAGCGGTACCCCGTTCCTGTACAGCGACAACACGACGCTGTACCTGCAACCGAGCCAGAGCGTTGGCTATCTCGGGGTGACTTACACCTACGCCTGGAAGTAGCGAAGGGCTTGCCGTCCCGGCGCAGGCCGGGGCCCAGCGACTCTTCCTGAGCGACACGGGGTCCCGGCCTGCGCCGGGACGACGTTCTCACTCTGCGCGCACCCTGCGCCCTCGCTACACTGCGCGCCTTTCGCGTCAGCCGCTCGCGCGCAGCGCCATGCTTCAAACCGTCGATCTCGAATGCCAGCGCGGCGATCGGTTGCTCTTTAGCGGTCTGAATCTGACCGCCGCGCCCGGCACCTGCCTGCACATCGCCGGCGAAAACGGCGCCGGCAAGACGAGCCTGCTGCGCATCCTTTGCGGACTGCTTTCGCCCACCGCTGGCGAAGTGCTCTGGCGCGGCGGCAACATCCGCACGCTGCGCGAGGAGTTCTGGCAAGACCTCGCCTATGTCGGCCACTTGAACGGCGTCAAGGACGACCTCACCGCGCTGGAAAACGTCCGCTTTGCCGGCTTGTTGTCGGGTCGCGGCGGCGACGATGTACGCGCCGCGGCAGCGCTGGGTGCGCTCGGGCTGGCGGGTTTCGAGCAGGCGCAGGCGCGCTTTCTGTCGCAGGGGCAGCGTCGGCGCATCGGGCTGGCGCGGCTGTTTCTCGCCGAGAGCGCGGCGCTGTGGATTCTCGACGAGCCGTTCACCGCGCTCGACGTACGCGGGGTCAAGGCGCTGTCGGAGCTGATCGGCGCGCAGCAGGCGCGCGGCGGCATCATCGTGCTGACCACCCACCAGGACGTGCCGCTGCCCGGTCGGGTCGAGCGGCTCGACCTGCGCGCGCCGCGGCCGGAGGAGGTCGACGCGTGAGGGTAATCCCGTGAGCCGTACCTTGCTCGCCGTGATCCGGCGCGACCTGCTGCTGGCGCTGCGCCAGCGGGCGGACGTGGTCAACACGCTGCTGTTTTTCCTCGTCGTGGTGACGATGGTGCCGCTGGGCGTCGGCCCGGAACTGAACACCCTGCGCACCATCGCCCCCGGGGTGGTCTGGGTGGCGGCGCTGCTGGCGGCGATCCTGTCGTTGAACCGCCTGTTCGCCAACGACCATGCCGACGGCACGCTCGAGCAGATGCTGCTCACCGGCGAACCACTGCCGCTGATCGTGCTGGCCAAGTGCGCTGCGCACTGGCTGACCACCGGGCTGCTGATCGTCGTCATGGCCCTGCTGCTGGGAGTGATGTTCGACCTCGGCGTGGAACCGACCGCCTTTTTGATGGTCTCGCTGCTGCTGGGCACGCCGGCCTTGTCCCTGATCGGGGCCGTCGGTGCGGCATTGACGCTGGGCCTGCGCGGCGGCGGGGTGCTGATCTCGCTGCTGGTACTGCCGCTGTATGTGCCGGTGCTGATCTTCGGCGCCGGCGCAGTGGAGGCGGTCGCTGGCGGCTTGGCGCCGACCGGGCACCTCTTGCTGCTGGGCGCGCTGTCGCTGGCAGCGTCCGTACTGGCGCCGTGGGCAATCGCCGCCGCCCTCCGTATATCCATGGAATGATCGGGATCAAACCCGGCGTTACCATCCCCGTTACAGTTCGCGCCTGACGCGGCTACGGAACAGTGGATCGACGATGAGTGCAGTGACGAGGCCCATCCCCGGCAAGGGTATTTTTCGCTTCGCCGCTCCGCCGGTGTTCTATCCGGTGGCCGGGGCGCTGGCACCCTGGTTCTTCGCGCTGGCGGCCGTGCTGGCGGTAATCGGCCTGTACCTGGGCTTTTTCGTCGCGCCCACCGACCACCAGCAGGGCGAGAGCTACCGGATCATCTTCATCCACGTGCCGAGCGCGTGGATGGCGATGTTCCTGTACCTGGTGATGGCCTTCTGGGCCGGCGTTGGTCTGGTGTTCAACACCCGCCTAAGCGCGATGATGGCGCAAGCCATCGCCCCCACCGGCGCGCTGATGGCCTTCCTGTCGTTGTGGACCGGGGCGCTGTGGGGCCGGCCCACCTGGGGCGCATACTGGGTGTGGGACGCACGGCTCACCTCGACGCTGATCCTGCTCTTCCTGTATCTGGGCTTCATGGCCTTGCAGGCCGCTATCGACGACCCGCGCCGCGCCGACAAGGCGAGCGCCGTGCTGGCGCTGGTGGGCGTGGTCAACGTGCCGATCATCTATTTCTCGGTCAAGTGGTGGAACACCCTGCACCAGGGCGCCACGGTGAAGATGGGCAACACCTCGATGGAGGTCACCATGTTCACGGCGATGATGGTGATGGTGTTCGCCTTCTGGATGTACTGCATCGGCGCCGTGCTGATGCGGGTACGGACGGTGATCCTCGAGCGCGAACGGCGCACGGCCTGGGCGCAGGAGATCGCGGCTACCGGCCGCTAGCCGGCGGCTGGCAACGACTTTCATCGGAGTGTTGACGATGCAGTGGCAGGGAATCGGTCATTTCTTCGACATGGGCGGTTACGGCTTTTTCGTCTGGGGCTCGTATGCCGTGTGTGCGGCGGTGATCGTCGCCGAGGTGTTCGCGCTGCGGGCGCGGCGGCGGCGGGCGGTGGCGGCGGTGCGCGCCTCGCGGAGGCCGGCATGAAGCCGCGGCACAAGCGCTTTGCGCTGATCGGCGGCGGCATCGCCGTGCTGGGCGTGGCGACCTGGCTCGTGCTGTCGGCCTTCCAGGAGAACCTCGTCTTTTTCTTCTCGCCCTCGGACGTGGCGGCAGAGAAGGCGCCCAAGGAGCGCACCTTCCGCATCGGCGGCCTGGTCGAGGAAGGCAGCGTCAAGCGCGACGGGGTGATGGTGCACTTCGTCGTCACCGACACCGCGCACAAGATGCCGGTCGTCTACCAGGGCATCCTGCCCGACCTCTTCAAGGAGGGCAAAGGGGTGGTCGCCCAGGGCAAGCTCGGCGGCGACGGCGTGTTCCGCGCCTCCGAAGTGCTGGCCAAGCACGACGAGAACTACATGCCGCCGGAAGCCGCGCACGCGCTGGAGCAGGCGCACAAGGCCGGCAAGACGATGAGCGGCGACGACACTTACGGCGGCAAGACCAAGTGAGCATGACGGCGCCGGCGGCGCATGTGAGCGGCCGCCGCGCGGCCTGCGAAGCAGGTCGCGTTTTCACAGCGGCTGCAGGCCGCGTCATTTTCATTTTCACCCCAGAGGTTGACGAATGATTCCCGAACTCGGCCACTTTGCAATGATTCTCGCGCTGATCGTCGCTCTGGTGCAGGGCATCCTGCCGATCGTTGGCGCGCAGCGCGGCGTGGCGCAGTGGATGGCGGTAGCGCGGCCGGCGGCGCAGGTGCAGTTCGCCTTCGTCTTCTTTGCCTGGCTGGCGCTGGTCTGGTCGTTCATCGACAACGACTTTTCGGTCGTCAACGTCGCGCAGAACTCCAACACGCTGCTGCCCACCGCGTACCGGATCGCCGCCTCGTGGGGCTCGCACGAAGGCTCCTTGCTGCTGTGGGTGCTGATGCTCGCGGGTTGGGGCTTCGCGGTCAGCGTGTTCAGCCGGCATCTGCCCGACGAAATGGTCGCCCGCGTGCTCGGCGTGATGGGGCTGGTCACGGTCGGCTTCATCTTCTTTATGCTCGCCACCTCCGACCCGTTCGACCGCATGTTCCCGCCGGCGGCCGAGGGGCGCGATCTGAACCCGCTGCTGCAAGACCCCGGAATGGTGTTCCATCCGCCGCTGCTGTACATGGGTTACGTCGGCTTCTCGGTGGCCTTTGCCTTTGCCATCGCCGCCCTGCTGGGCGGCAAGCTCGATGCCGCCTGGGCGCGCTGGTCGCGGCCGTGGACGACGCTGGCGTGGTGCTTCCTCACGCTGGGCATCATGCTGGGCTCGTGGTGGGCGTACTACGAACTGGGCTGGGGCGGCTGGTGGTTCTGGGACCCGGTGGAGAACGCCTCGTTCATGCCCTGGCTGGTCGGCACGGCGCTGATCCATTCGCTCGCCGTCACCGAGAAGCGCGGCACCTTCAAGGCGTGGACGGTGCTGCTGGCGATCACCGCGTTCTCGCTGTCGCTGCTCGGCACCTTCCTCGTCCGCTCCGGCGTGCTCACCAGCGTGCACGCCTTCGCCACCGACCCGGCGCGCGGCGTGTTCATCCTCGGCTTCCTCGTGCTGGTGATCGGCTCTTCGCTCGCGCTCTTTGCCTGGCGCGCGCCGCGCGTGGGCCTGGGCGGGCGCTTCGAAGCCGCCTCGCGCGAGTCGATGCTTCTGGGTAACAACGTGCTGCTGGCGGTGGCCACCGGCACCGTGCTGCTGGGCACGCTGTACCCGCTCTTTCTCGACGCGCTCGGCCTGGGCAAGATTTCGGTCGGGCCGCCGTACTTCGACGCCGTGTTCGTGCCGGTGATGGCGCCGCTCGTCTTCCTGATGGGGGTAGGGCCGATCGCGCGCTGGAAGTCCGCGCCGCTGCCCGACCTGTGGGCGCGCCTGAAGTGGGCGCTGGCGATCTCGCTGGTCCTGGCGCTGGCGCTGCCCTTCGTCGGCGGCCTCGACCAGGGCCTCGCCTGGTCGCCGATGGCGGCCTTCGGCTACTGGCTGGCGATGTGGATCGTGGTCACCTCGGCCGAGCACATCGCGCATCAGATCCGCCACGCGCCGGGCAGCCTGTGGGCGCGTCTGGCGGCGCAGCCGCGCGGCTGGTGGGGGATGATCCTCGCGCATCTGGGTGTGGCGGTGTTCATCATCGGCGTGACCTCGGTGCGCGGCTATGAAGTCGAGCGCGACGTGAAGATGAACCCCGGCGACAGCGTGACGGTGGACGAGTACACCTTCCGCTTCGACGGCGTGACGGCCCACCGCGGCCCCAATTACGAAGCCGCCCGTGGCACGGTGCCACTTTTCAAGGGCGAGCGGCAGATCGACACGCTGCACCCGGAAAAGCGCAGCTACTTCGCCCAGCGCCAGATGCCGATGACCGAGGCGTCGATCCGCAGCCGCCTGACCGGGGACGTGTACGTCTCGCTCGGCGAGGCGGTCGAAGGCAACGGCGCCTGGACGCTGCGCGTGTACTACAAGCCTTTCGTGACCTGGATCTGGGGCGGCTGCGTGCTGATGGCGCTGGGCGGGCTGGTGGCGCTGTCCGACCGCCGCTACCGCAGCCTGGCGCGGCGCGACGAGCGCGAGGCGCTCGGCGGGCGGCAGCCGGTGGCGGCGTGAAGGCATGGCGCGGCGCGCGACGGGGTTGGTGCCGATCAAGGCAATCGTTTCGCGCATTTTGGTGCTGCGCGGGCAGCGCTTGATGCTGGATGCCGACTTGGCAGAGTTGTATGGGGTGCCCACTAAAGTGCTCGTTCAGGCCGTCAAGCGCAACGTCGAGCGTTTCCTGTCCGACTTCATGTTTCGTCTTACCGATCAAGAGTTTGCGGCTTTGAGGTCACAAACTGTGACCACAAAACCGGGTCGCGGCGGCCGCCGCACCGCACCCTATGCCTTCACTGAGCAGGGCGTGGCGATGCTCTCGTCCGTACTGAACAGCCCGCAGGCGGTTCAGGTCAACATCGGTATCGTCCGAGCTTTCGTGCGGCTGCGCGAAGCGCTGGCAAGCAACCGGGAACTGGCGGCCAAGTTCGAGGAACTCGCCCGCAAGGTCGATACTCACGATCGGGCCATCGCCGGTCTACTTCGCACGCTGCGCGAGCTGATGAATCCGCCGCCCGCATCGCCCAAGCGACCGATAGGTTTCGTCTGGCATGACGGCGCGACCTGAACCCGCGACACGATTCGGCATTCGATGAAACGCATTGCCCTGTTCCTGATCCCGCTCGCCGCCTTCGTGGTGCTGGCGGTCTTTCTGCTGCGCGGGTTGTGGCTCAACCCGCGCGAGGTGCCGTCGCCGCTGGTCGGCAAGCCGGCGCCGGTGTTCGCGCTGCCCACGCTGCACGCGCCGGACAAGAAGTTCGCCAGCGCCGACATGGCCGGGCAGGTGTGGGTGTTCAACGTGTGGGCGTCGTGGTGCACGCCCTGCCGGCAGGAGCATCCGCTGTGGAACGCCTTCGCGCGCAAGCAACTGGTGCCGCTGATCGGCCTGAATTACAAGGACAAGGGCGATGCGGCGCGCGGCTGGCTGGCCGAACTGGGCGACCCCTATCAGGTCAACGTGGTCGACGCCGACGGCCGGCTCGGTATCGACTTCGGCGTCTACGGCGTGCCCGAAACCTTCGTGATCGACAAGAAAGGCGTCATCCGCTTCAAGCACATCGGGCCGATCACCGCCGAGGTGCTCGACCGCAAAATCGTTCCGCTGATTCAGCAACTGCAAGGGGAATCATGAGCAAGCACTGGCGCGCGGCGTTGGCCGCGAGCGCATTGGCGCTGGCCGTCGCGGCCGGCGCGCAGGCGGCGGTGCCGACCGACGCCGACCCCGTCGTGCACAAGCGCGAAATCGAGCTGGCCTCCAAGCTGCGCTGCCTCGTGTGCCAGAACGAAACGATCGCCGCCTCGCGGGCCGATCTGGCGGTGGACCTGCGCCGCCAGGTGCGCGAGCAGGTCGCCGCCGGCAAGACCGACGAGGAGATCATCGACTTCATGACCTCGCGCTACGGCGACTTCGTGCTGTACCAGCCGCCGTTGAGGGGCGCCACGCTGTTGCTGTGGTTCGGCCCGCTGCTGCTGGGGGCGATCGGCCTGCTGGTGGCGCTGCGCGTCGTGCGCGCACGGCGCAAGCTGGCTCTGGCGGCCCCGCTGTCCGAGGTGGAACGCGCCCGCGCCACCGCGCTGCTGCGCGGCGAAGGAGAACGTCGATGACCGAGTTCGTCCTGATTGCCGCGGTGATGGTGGCCGTCGGCCTGATCGTGTTGCTGCCGCCGCTGCTGCGCGCACCGCGCGCCACCGCCGCCGCCGACCAGCGGCGCACCAGTGTCGCCATCCTCAAGGAGCAGCTGGCCGATCTCGAGCGCGACCATGCGACCGGCCGTATCGACTCCGCGGCGTATGCCGAGACGCACGCC
>JAJTHJ010000222.1 GCA_021298875.1 Burkholderiales bacterium
CGTGACCAATCGTCCCAATATTGCAGTGCGGCTTCGTCCGCTCAAACTTTCCCTTCGCCATGGCGCTCAGGTCTCCATTTCGCGATTAATCTTCTGGAGCGGGTGATGGGAATCGAACCCACGTCATCAGCTTGGGAAGCTGAGGTTCTGCCATTGAACTACACCCGCGATAGCGTGCATTCTAGCCAAGCCCGCGTGTAGCCCTGCGTCCGCGATGATCCTGCTCGTCCACGCTCACCCGCACCCGCGGCAGTCGGTCGCCAATCGCGCGCTGCTCGACGCGGTGCGCAACTTGCCGGGGCTGACGGTGCAGTCGCTGTACGACGCCTACCCCGACTTCGACATCGACCCGGCCGCCGAGCGCGCGCGGCTCGACGCCGCCCGGCTCGTGATCTGGCAGCACCCGATCCACTGGTACGGCGCACCGGCCCTGCTCAAGCTCTGGTTCGAGGAGGTGCTGTCCTACGGCTATGCCTACGGCGAGGGCGGCACGGCGCTGCACGGCAAGGACTGCCTGTGGGTCGCCACCACCGGCGGCCCGCCGGACTGGTACACGCCGGACGGCCCGCACGGGCATGAGTTCTCCGCCTTCGCGCCCGCGGTCAAGCAGACCGCGCGGTTTTGCGGCACGAACTGGCTGCCGCCGCTCGTGGTGCACGCCGCGCACCACATCGGCGCCGACGGGCTGGCCGCGCAAGGCGCCGCCTACCGCAAGCGGCTGCAAGACTGGATCGACACCCATGGCTGAAGGCGGCTTCCTGCACGACGCGCCGATCTACCTGGCGGCGGCGGTGATCTGCGTGCCGCTCGCCGAGCGCGTGGGGCTGGGCTCGGTGCTGGGCTACCTGATCGCCGGCATGCTGATCGGCCCGTTCGGCATCGGACTGATTACCGGCGTGCAATCGACGATGCATTTTGCCGAGTTCGGCGTGGTGCTGATGCTGTTCTTGATCGGCCTCGAACTGGACCTCAAGCGGCTCGCGCAGATGCGCCGGCCGGTGTTCGGCGGCGGCCGCGCGCAGTGGCTGGCCAGCGGCGTGGTGCTTGCGCTGGGGCTGAGTTGGCAGGCGGCGCTGGTGGCGGGGCTGGCGGCGGCGATGTCCTCGACTGCCATTGCGATCCAGGTGATGAGCGAGCGCAACCTGATGCCCACCCCGGTCGGCCGCACCGGCTTTGCGATCCTGTTGTTTCAGGACCTGGCGGCGATCCCGCTGATCGCGCTGGTGCCGGTGCTTGGCGTCGCCGCGCCCGGCGCGCTCCCAGGCTGGCAGAAGGCGCTGTACGGGCTCGCCGCCATCGCCGCGGTGTTCGTCGCCGGCCTCTGGGTCGTGCCGCCGATCATGCGGCTGATCGCCAAGAGCGACGTGCGCGAAATCTTCACCGCCTTCGCGCTGCTGCCGGTGATCGGCATCGCGCTCGGCATGAATGCGGCCGGCTTGTCGATGGCGCTGGGCGCCTTTCTCGCCGGCGTGCTGCTCGCCAGCTCCGAGTACCGCCATGCGCTGGAGACCGACATCGCGCCCTTCAAGGGGCTGCTGCTCGCGCCCTTCTTCATCGCCGTCGGGATGGCGGTGGACTTCTCCGTCGTGCTGGCGCAGCCGCTGCTGTTGCTGGCGCTGGTGGCCGGGCTGGTGCTGCTCAAGGGCGCGGTGCTGGTCGCGCTGGCCGCGCAACTCGAAGTCGCCCGGCGCCAGCGGCTGCTGCTGGCGGCGCTGCCGTCGCAGGGGGGCGAGTTCGCCTTCGTCGTCTTTGGCGTCGCGCGCGGCGCGCAGGTGCTGACGCCGCAGTGGAAGGCCCTGCTGACTGCGGCGGTGGCGGTGTCGGTGGCGACCACACCGCTGCTGGTGCTCGCCTACGACCGCATGTGCGCGCGGCAGGCGCGCGCCGCCGGCGGGGCCGACACGATCGACGACGACTCCGCGCCGGTGATCATCGCCGGCTTTGGCCGCTACGGGCAGGTCGTCGGTCGCCTGCTCTTTGCGCACGGCATCCGCGCCACCGTGCTCGACCACGACCCGGAGCAGATCGACTTGCTGGGCAAGTTCGGCTTCAAGGTGTTCTACGACGACGCCACCCGGCTCGATCTGCTGCACGCGGCGGGCGCGGCCAAGGCGCGGCTGCTGGTGGTAGCGATCGACGGCGTGGAAGACAGCTTGGCGCTGGTGGACCGGGCGCGCGCGCGGAGTTCCCGAATCTGCGCATCGTCGCCCGCGCGCGCAACGTGCGGCATTGGCTCGAACTGCAAGACCGCGGGGTGCAGGCGGTCGAGCGCGAGACCTTCGAGAGCGCGCTGCGCACCGGCCGCGCCGCGCTGGAGGCGCTGGGGGTCGAGCCGTACGAGGCGCGCGAGAGCGCCGACGGCTTCCGCCGCTACAACGTGGCGCTGTTGCGGCGGCGGCTGCCGCATTTTCGCGACGAAGCGAAGACCGTCGCGCTCGCCAAGAGCGGCCGCAGCGAACTGGAGGAAAATCTCCGCCGCGACCGCTAGGCGCGCGAGCGCAGCGGCGGCGCGCAACGGTGGTAACGCAACCTGCGCCGACCCCGGATTCCGCTGCGCTCCATCCGGGCTACGGCCTCGCGTTTCACATTTCACGTTTCACGTACTTCCCCGCATGGCAACCCCCGACAAAGAACTCAAAGCCGCTGTCACACTGGCCGCGCTCGGCGTGGTTTTCGGCGATATCGGCACGAGTCCCCTGTACGCCTTCAAAGAGGTGATCGGCGGCGAGCACGGCGTCGGCACGGGCGCACCGGCCGTGCTCGGCGTGCTGTCGATGATCTTCTGGGCGGTCACGGCGGTGGTCTCGGTCAAGTACGTGTTGATCGTGCTGCGCGCCGACAACCACGGCGAAGGCGGCGTGCTGGCGTTGTTGTCGGCCGTACTGCGGCAGATGCC
>JAJTHJ010000211.1 GCA_021298875.1 Burkholderiales bacterium
ACTTGCAGTCGAGTATCTGAAAGCGGCGATGCAGGCGTTGGACGACCCCGACGATCGCGCCGCCGGGTTGCTCGCGCTGCGCACGGTGGCCGAGGCTTACGGCGGCCTTGGCAGCGTGGCCGCCAGCGCCGGGTTGACGCGCGAGTCGCTGTACCGCGCGCTGTCGCCGCGCGGCAACCCGACGTTGAAGACCCTGCTCGCGGTGCTCAAGGCGGTCGGCATGCGCCTGTCGGTCGAAGTGGACCGCCACGCGCCGGCGTGACGCACCGCCCGCCGACGCGGATCAGCCGGCCGCGCTCGCCCGCAGCGGGAAGGCCGCCGGGTTGCGGATCGATGCGACCGAGAGATCGATGTCCAGTTGCGGCCAGTACAAGTGATCGGCGCTCGGCCAATGCACGTCGGTCAATTGTTCGATGCTGGCCTGCCGGAACCACGGAAACTCGGCAAACGGCACCAGCAGCTCCTCGTCGTCCAACAGCAGCCAGAAACCGCGCTTGGAGACGTGGGTGACTTCAGGCTGCGAAGTGGCGGTGCCAAGCATTGCGAATCTCTTCAGTGGAAGAGTCAGATTGACGCAAGGCACAGCTTAGCGAGAGTCCGGCAAGTCGTTGGCAGCCAGTGCGCCCTCACCCGGCGCCTTCGGCGCCACCCTCTCCCGCTGATGCGGGCGAGGGTTTGCTCCCCTCGCCCGCATCAGCGGGAGAGGGGCCGGGGGTGAGGGCTCGTCAACCATTTAGCGAAAGCTCAATCGGCGACGCAAGCGGGAAAGCCGAACAAAGCTCCGTCAACCAGCGCCCGCCGCGCCGCCCGCCGGCTGCCGCATACTCCGGGGTCTCTCGATCAACCGGGGAGACAGCACTCATGCACGGCAGGATTCTTTGCGCACTTGGCGCGTCATTGGTGCTCGCGTCCGGCGGCGCGCGCGCCGGCGAGCCGGCCGAGCTGATCTACACCGGCGGCAGCATCGTCACGGTCAACGACTTGCAGCCGCGGGCCGAGGCCGTGGCGGTCCGCGGCGGGCGGATCGTCGCGGTCGGCGACGGCGACGAGGTGATGAAGTTGAAGGGGCCCAACACGCGGGTCGTCGCCCTCGGCGGCGCAACGCTGGTGCCCGGCTTTATCGACGCGCACGGGCATGTGTTCAACGCCGGCGTGCAGGCACTGGCGGCTAATCTGCTGGCCGCGCCCGATGGCGACGTGCGCGACATCGCCTCGCTGCAAGACAAGCTGCGCGAGTGGCGCAAGGGCGCGACTTCGCAGCGGTTGGGCTGGGTCATCGGCTTCGGCTACGACGATGCGCAGTTGAAAGAGCAGCGCCATCCGACGCGCGACGAGTTGGACGCGGTGGCGAAGGACATCCCAGTGCTGGCGATCCACCAGTCCGGCCATTTGGCGGCAGTCAACAGCAAGGCGCTCGAGCTGGCCGGGATCACGGCCGCCAGCAAGAACCCGCCCGGCGGTGTGATCCGCCGGCGCGCCGGCTCGCAGGAGCCGGACGGCGTGCTGGAAGAGACGGCGTTCTTCGCCGTGTTCGGCGCGCTGCCGGAATTCTCGGCCGCGAGCCAGGAAGCCATCGCCAGGGCGGGCGTGCAGCTGTACCAGCGCTTCGGCTTTACCACCGCGCAGGAGGGCCGCTCCTCGCCCGGCATCGACGCGGCCTGGGCGGCACTGGCCGCGCGCGGCGAACTGACCATCGACGTCGTGTCCTACGCCGACGTGGCGGTGGCCGACAAGGCGCTGGCCTCGCCCTACGCCGGACGGGACTACCGGGGGCGCTTTCGCGTCGGCGGGGTCAAGCCGAACCTGGACGGCTCGCCACAGGGCAAGACGGCGTGGCTCACGATCCCCTACTACAAGCCGCCGCCAGGACAGGGGGCCAACTACGTCGGCTACCCGACCTTTACCGAAGAGCAAGCGACCGCCTTCGTCGACAAAGCCTTTGCCAATAACTGGCAGTTGCTCACGCACGTCAATGGCGACGCGGCCATCGACCAGTTGCTCCGCGCGGTGCGCGCGGCGCAGGCCAAACACGGCAAGGCCGACCGCCGGCCGGTGGCGATCCACGCGCAGACGGCGCGCGCCGATCAGGTGGCGGCGTTCCAGGAGCTGGGCATCTTCCCGTCGTTTTTCCCGATGCACACGTTCTACTGGGGCGACTGGCATCGCAACTCGGTTCTGGGCCCGGAGCGCGGCAACAACATCTCGCCCACCGGCTGGGCGATGCAGCGCGGGATGATCTTCTCTTCGCACCACGACGCACCGGTGGCCTTTCCGGATTCGATGCGCGTGCTGTCGGCCACCGTCACGCGGGTGGCGCGCGGCAGCGGCGACGTGGTGGGGCCGGAACATCGGGTAGCGCCGCTGGTGGCGCTCAAGGCGATGACGCTGTGGGCGGCCTACCAGCACTTCGAGGAGAAGAGCAAAGGCTCGATCGAAGTCGGCAAGGTGGCGGACTTCGTGCTGCTTTCGGACGATCCGCTCGCGGTCGATCCACTGAAGATCGCCGACATCCGGGTGCTGGAGACGATCAAGGGCGGGCAGACGGTGTATCGCCGCGCGGCGGCGACGACGGCGGAGGCCGGGGGCTTCGACGGCTCCTGCGCGGCATCGCCGCGATGCTTTACCGGGATGCGGACGCTGGCGGCCTGGTGGGTTGCCGACGCGCCGGCGTTTTGAACGGCCGCCCGCCAAGCACGCTCGACGAAGACCAAGGAGGCAAGACCGATGATCGAACCCCGCGGCACTTCCCGTGCCAGCCGCATGGCGCGCTGGCTGGCCTGCGGCCTCGCGACCTGGATGGCCGTGCCTGCACTCGCCCAACCCGCCGACCTCAAGCCCTTCCCGCCGCCGGCCGCCGGCCAGCAACGCTTCGTGATCCGCGTGTCCGCCGGCGTGGACGAAGACGCACGCCGCGTGCAGGTGCTGGTGGGCAAGACGGTGGAGGTGGACTGCAACCGGAAGATGTTCGGCGCGCCGGTGGAGAAGCGCACCGCGCAGGGCTGGGGCTTCGACTACTACGTGGTCGGGCCCTTCGGCCAGGCCGCTTCGACGATGATGGCCTGCCCGCCGGGCGAGCCCAAGCGGCGCGAGTTCGTCGCCGCGCTGACGCCGGAACTGGAGTCGCTGCGCTACAACTCGAAGCTGCCGCTGGTGATTTACGCGCCGACGGGGGCCGAGGTGCGTTACCGCATCTGGACTGCGGGCGCGGTTGCCGACGCCGTGGCGCAGTAGCGGGCACGGCCGTCGGCAACGGCTACTTGAACGCGGCGGCCACCATCTTCCTGCGAATGAAAGCGATCTGGGTTTGCAGCGGCAGGTTCTTCGGGCACACGTCGTGACAGGCGACGAGCGACATGCAGCCGAACACACCTTCGTCGGTACCGATCAGCTCGTAAAAATCGGCGTCGCTGCGCGCATCGCGTGGGTCGAGGCGGAAGCGCGCGATCTTCTCGATGCCCACGGCGCCGACGAAGTCCTCGCGCATGCGCGCGGTGCCGCAGGCGGCGAAGCAGCAGCCGCATTCGATGCAGCGGTCGAGTTCGTAGATGCGCTCGGCCAGATCGGGGTCCATCCGCTCTTCGAGCCGGTCGAGATCGAAGTCGGGGTCGCGCAAATGCACCCAGGCGCGCAGCCGCTCGCTCATGCCGCGCATCCACGTGCCGGTATCGACCGACAGGTCGGCGATCAGTGCGAAGCCCGGCAGCGGTGCCAACGTGATCTCCGGTCCGACGTCGCGCAGCATCGTGCGACAGGCGAGCATCGGCCGGCCGTTGACCATCATTGCGCAGGAGCCGCACACGCCGGCGCGGCAGACGAAGTCGAATTGCAGCGAGGGGTCTTGTCTTTCGCGGATTTCGTTCAACGCGACGAAGAAGGTAAGGCCGTCGGCGTCGTCCATCTCGTAGGTCTGCATGCGCGGCACGCTCGCCGGGGCCGACGGGTTGTGGCGGAAGACGTGCAGGCGCAGCTTTTGCGGCGGGGGGGCGCCGTTGCCGTTGCGGGGGAGGAGTTTGATAGGGGCTTCGGTCATCGTTGCCGCTCGCTTCGAGCCGATGGTCGGCGCCCCCACCCCAGCCCTCCCCCGCTTCGCAGGGGAGGGAGCAAACATTCCGTCCCCCGTTTACGGGGGAGGGTTAGGGTGGGGGCGCGCCGCCGCGTCATGCCGCCACCTTCCCCCGCAACGGCTCATCCACCCTTTCATTCCGCCCCCGGTACTGCTCCGGCAACAGGTGCTTGAAAGGCATCAGCGCCTCCTGCAGCGCAAAGCGGTCGCCCGCGTGCTGCGCGCGCAACCGCTCGACTTCGGCCTGGCGCGCGGCGGTGTCGGGGTGATCGAGATAGTCCCGGGCGCCATAGCCGCGCCAACCGGGCGGCAGCTCCATCTTGCGCACGTCGAGCGGCTCGTAGGTCAGCTCCGGCAGCAGCGCGTCGGCGGCCGGCCAGCGCGCCAGCGTGCGCTTGAGCCAATTGACGTCGTCGCGCCGCGGGTGGTCTTCGCGGAAATGCGCGCCGCGGCTCTCTGTGCGCGCCAGCGCACCCGCCGCCACGCAGGCGGCAACCTTCAAGATCAGCGGCATCCGGTAGGCGATCACCAGTTCCGGGTTCGCCCCCGGCGCGCGGGTGCCGACGCGAACGTGGCGGGCGCGGGCGATCAGGCCTTGCAGCCGGCGCACCGCTTCTTCGAGATGCGCGGCATCGCGAAAGATGCCGACGTGCGAGGTCATCAGCTCCTGCATCTCGACGCGCAGGCGGTTCGGGTCTTCCCAGCCGTTGCCATCCATCAACTGCGCGAGCTTGGCGCGCTCGGCGTCGAGGAACTGCCCCGCCAGCGACAGCGGCGCATCGAGCTTGTTCTCCGGCTTGTCGCAAAAGTCGCCGATGAACTCGCCGACGATCATCCCGGCGACCACGGTCTCGGCGACCGAGTTGCCGCCCAGGCGGTTGAAGCCGTGCATGTCCCAGCAGGCAGCCTCGCCCGCGGCGAAGAGGCCGCGCAGCACCGGGCTTTGGCCGGTGGGCAGGGTGCGGATACCGCCCATCGTGTAGTGCTGCGCCGGCCGCACCGGAATCCACTTCTCCGCGGGGTCGATGCCCAGGAAGTACTTGCAGATCTCGTGCACCTCGCGCAAGTTGTGCTCGATGTGGTGCCGTCCGAGCAGCGTGATGTCCAGCCACAGATGGTCGCCAAAGCGGCTCTTGACGCCCTTGCCCTTGCGGATGTGCTCTTCCATCCGGCGGCTCACCACATCCCGGCTGGCGAGTTCGCGCTTCTCCGGCTCGTAGTCGGGCATGAAGCGGTGGCCGTCCACGTCCTTGAGCAGCCCGCCGTCGCCACGGCAGCCTTCGGTGACCAGGATGCCGGCCGGGAAAATGCCGGTCGGGTGAAACTGCACCGCCTCCATGTTGCCGAGCGTGGCGATGCCGGTCTCCAGCGCCAGCCCTGCCCCCTGCCCCATGTTGATCACCGCGTTGGTCGTGACGCGGTACAGGCGCCCGGCGCCACCGGTGGCGACACAGGTGGCCTTTGCGAGATACGCGCTGAGTTCGCCGGTGACCAGGTCGCGCACCACGGCGCCGTAGCAGCGCGCGCCGTCGTGGATCAAGGCGAGTGCCTCCTTGCGCTCGTGCACGGGGATGCTCTCGGCGATCGCGCGGTCGCTGACCGTGTAGAGCATCGCGTGGCCAGTGCCGTCGGACACGTAACAGGTGCGCCACTTCTTGGTGCCGCCAAAGTCGCGCTGCGCGACCAGCCCGTGCTTGGCCTCGCTTTCGGTCAGCACGATCTTCTCGTCGTTGATGATGACTTCGTGCGGGCCGGCGCGCACCCGGCTCCACGGCACGCCCCAAGCGGCGAGCTCCCGCACCGCCTTGGGCGCCGTGTGCACGAACATGCGGGCGACTTCCTGATCGGCGCCCCAGTCGGAGCCGCGCACGGTGTCTTCGAAGTGCACGTCCTCGTTGTCGCCTTCGCCTTTGAACACGTTGGCAAGCGACGCCTGCATGCCGCCTTGCGCCGCGACCGAGTGCGAGCGCTTGGGCGGTACCAGCGACAGGATCAACGCCGCATGCCCGCGCCGCCGCGCGCCGATGGCCACCCGCAGACCGGCGAGCCCGCCGCCGATGACCAGTACGTCGGTGGTGACGACGTTCATCCGCGAAACTCGACTCGACATCCAACCCACGTCGTTCCCGCGAAAGCGGGAACCCAGTGGGTCTTGCGAGCAGTGCTGGGTTCCCGCTTTCGCGGGAACGACGATAGATCGGCCTGCAACGACGTCATCGCAGCAGCGTCAACCCGTAACGGACGTAGGCCACCAGCGCCGCGGCGCCGAGCAGCAGGTACACGACCGCCACGCTGTGCCAGAAGATGAACACGCCCCTCCTGGATGCGCCGCGCGGGAAGTCCCACTTGACGGCCAGCCGGTACAGCCCGGCAAAGGCGTGCACCACCACCACCGGCAGGAACACCGCGTAGTAGAGGATGGCCAGTTGCTCGACGATCCGCGTGGCCGAGGGCACGGCGCCGATGTTCTCCGGCTCCAGCATCACCATCCACAGGTGCGGCGCCACCAGGAAGAACAGCAGGAAGCCGGTGAGCGCCTGCTTCCACCACAGCCGCGTGTCGTTGTGCTTGAGCAGCGCGTTGTGCGTGCGGAACGCGCGCCACTGTCGCCAGTTGACGGGCAGCTTGCGCATCGCCAGCGCCGCGTGGACGATCAAGACGACGAAGAGGCCCGCAGCGACCACGCTGATGATCCACGGTTGCGGCTTCTGAAAGACAAACGCGCCCTCAAAGGCGCGGGCGACCCAGTCCGCGGCGTCCGGCCCGATCAGGATCGCCGAATCCAGCAGCAGGTGCACGCAGAGGAAGAGACCCAGCAGCAACCCGGTCGCGCTTTGCGCGGCGTCCAGCCGCGCCGGCCAGCGCGAC
>JAJTHJ010000180.1 GCA_021298875.1 Burkholderiales bacterium
CGCGTGCATGGCGGCTCCTTTCTGCATCGGCTAGTCCCCATGCAGTCAAAAAACCGCTCATGCACGCACCGTTTTTCAGCACCCTACTCCTCCCGCCCCCTCTCCGATAACCCGCCCATAAAACCGGGGAAACATCAGGGGTCAGGGTGGGGGCGGACGCAACGGATGAATCCGCGCTTCTACGTCGACGCCGACCTCACCACGGGGCAGACACTCTCCCTGCCCGATCCCGTCGCGCATCACGCGCAGCGTGTGCTGCGGCTGCGTGCGGGCACCGCGATCACGCTCTTCAACGGCCGCGGCGGCGAGTACGCGGCGACTCTGCTTGCCGACGGTCAGGCGCGCATCGGCGACTTCGATCCGGTCGAACGCGAGTCGCCTGTGCCAACCACGCTGCTGCAAGCCTGGGTCGCCGCGGACAAGCTCGACTGGATCGTCGAAAAAGCGACCGAACTCGGCGCTGCGCACATCGTCCTGTGGCCGGCCGAGCGCAGCGTGGTGCGCCTCGCCGGCGAGCGGCTTGCGCGCCGGCTGGCGCACTTGCGCGCGGTGACCGAGGCCGCCTGCTGCCAGTGCGGGCGCAACCGGCTGCCCACGGTCGATGCGGCCGACCCCCTCGCAGCCGCGCTCGCTGCGGCCGACGCCACGGTCAGGCTGCTGCTCGACGCGGAGGGAGAACCGCTTGCGGCGCAAGTCGCGCAGGCCGCGTCGGTAGCGTTTGCGGTCGGTCCCGAAGGCGGCTTCACCACCACGGAACGCGCGCTCGCCGCGCGCCACGGCTGGCACACTGCCCGGCTCGGCGCGAGCGTGCTGCGCACGGAAACCGCCGGCCTCGCGGCGCTGGCTGCCGTGGCCGTGCTATCGAGCGGGAAAGCGGACTCCTGAGCGGCCCGCCCATCAAGCTGTCGTTCCGTGCGGACGGCGGCGGGCAGAAATCGCCGCGTTTACGTCGGCACGGACTCTCGCTGCATCCTGCGCTGCGCGGCGGCGAGCGCGCCGGCGCCATGCTCGTCCAGGAAGACCGGGTCGCTCAACAGCCGCCGCCACTGCCGCGCGCCACGCTGCCCCAGATACAGCCCGAGCATGTGTTGCGTCACCGCGCGCGGGCGGGTGCCGGCAGCGGCGACGCGCTCCGCGTAGGTGGCCATGGTGGCAACGATCCGCTCGCGCGAGGGTGGCGGCGCGGCTGCGCCGAAGAACTCGCGATCCACTTCGGCCAGCACGTACGGATCGTGATAGGCGACGCGCCCGAGCATCACGCCATCGACCTGACGCAGTTCTTCTGCCGCCTGCGCCAGCGAGGTCAGGCCGCCGTTGAGCACAATGATCGCTTGCGAAAAGTCCTGCTTGAGGCGATACACCACGTCGTACCGCAACGGCGGTACTTCGCGGTTCTCCTTCGGACTCAAACCGCGCAACCAGGCGTTGCGCGCGTGCACGATGAAGACGCGGCAACCGGCGTCGAACAGTGTGCCAACAAAGTCGCGCACAAACCCGTAGTCCTCGCCGCGATCCAGCCCAATGCGGTGTTTGACCGTCACCGGGATCGATACCGCATCCTGCATCGCGCGAATGCACTCGGCGACGAGTGCCGGCTCGGCCATCGGGCAGGCGCCAAAGGCGCCGCGCTGCACGCGCTCGGACGGGCAGCCGCAGTTGAGATTGACTTCGTCGTAGCCCCAACGCTCGGCGAGCCTCGCGCACTGCGCGAGCTCGGCCGGCTCCGAGCCGCCCAGTTGCAGCGCGACCGGATGCTCGGCAGCGTCGAAGTCCAGATGCCGCGCCACGTCGCCGTGCAGCAGCGCGCCCGTGGTGATCATCTCCGTGTACAGCCGCGCGTGCCGGCTCAACTGGCGATGAAAGTAGCGGCAGTGCCGGTCGGTCCAGTCGAGCATGGGCGCCACGCAGAAGCGCCAGGGATTCACTTGATGTCCAGCCACCACTGGACGACCTGCTTCAGCAGAAAGCCGAAGATGCCGAAGGCGAGCACGAAGAAGAGCACGAAGGTGCCGAAGCGCCCCGCCTTGGACTCGCGCGCGACCTTCCAGATGATGAACAGCATCAGCGCGATAAAGCCGCCGATGCCCCAGGTCAGCCCGAACTGGGAAATCTGCTCCTCGGTCAGCCCGAAGACGCTGCCTTCCATCGCCGGCTACTCGTAGCGCAGCGGCACGCCGTCGGTGACGACGAGCTCTTTGTAGGCGTGCCAAGTGGCGTGCCCGATCAGCGGCACCGCGACGACGAAGCCGATCATCGCGGTGGCCATCGACAGCGCAATCGCCAGCATGATGAAGCCCGCCCACAGCGCCAGCGGCAGCGGGTTTTCGCCCACCGCGCGCACGCTGGTGAGCAGCGAGCGGCGCAGGCCCACGCGGCGGCCAAGCAGCAGCGGGGCCGAGACCACGGTCAGCGCAAACACCACCGCGACCGTCAGGCCGCCGAGCGTCAGCCACAGCGAGAACAGCAGATTGCCCTGCTCGACCGCGGCATAGCGCAAGAACTGCATCGGCGTGGCCAGTGGCGTGGTGACGAAGGCGGCGAACAGCGCGGCCGACACCGCTACCCAAGCCAGTGCGATGCCGCCGAGCACAAAGCCAAGCTGCACCAGCGGCGCAGCGTCGCGCCGCCAGGCGCCGAGCGCGTCGGCCAAGCCCGGCGTCTGGCCGCGGCCGAGCATGCGGCTCAGTTCATACAGCCCCGTGCACAGGATCGGCCCGACGATCGCGAAGGCGGAAAACGCACCCGGCGCCAGCCACCACGCGTGCTGCGCGAGCCAGATCACGACCCAGCCGCCGGCGGCGATCAACAGCCCGTGCGCGAGGCTGGCCGCCGGCACCCGCACCATGTCGCGCGCGCCCAA
The DNA here is from genome assembly GCA_021298875.1 of Burkholderiales bacterium. GTDB lineage: Bacteria > Pseudomonadota > Gammaproteobacteria > Burkholderiales > Burkholderiaceae_F > JAJTHJ01. The sequence goes on from JAJTHJ010000180.1 coordinate 2,861, forward strand.
TTGCAGCCAGCGCAACACGCTGGCGGCCGTGACGCGGCGCACCGGCAGGGGTTCGTCGTGCGAGGAGCGCATGAAGCGCAGTGTATCGGCGAGGGCCGTCAAACCGGCGCCACCGCCTTGACCGCGGCCCATTGCCGGCGCGAGATCGGCAAGCGCTCGGGCAGGCGGTGCAGCAGCACCTCCCAGTGGCCTTCGGCTTCGCTGCCCTCTTCATCCGGCGCCCCGCGCACGCGCTGAAAGCCGGCAATCGCCGCGCGCGCCACCAGCGCGTTGCGGTGCACGCGCACGAAGCGGGCGCCGAACTCCCGCTCCAGCGCAGTCAGCGACTCTTCGGTCAGGTACTCGCGTTCGACCGTACGGATCGTCACGTACTTCAACTCGGCCCGCAGGTAGACGATCCGCTCGACCGGCACCAGCAGCAGCTTGCCGCGCTCGGACACCGTCAGTTGCGTGCGGGTGGCGCCGAGCGACTCGGCCACCGCGTGCAGGCGCGGCTCCATCGGCGTCAGCCGCTGCGCGCGCACCAGCGCCGGGGCGAGCCGCGCGGCCGTCACGGGTTTGAGCAGATAGTCCAGCGCGTGCACCTCGAAGGCCCGCAACGCATGCTCATCGTGCGCGGTGGTGAAGATCACCGCCGGCGGATGCGGGCGTGCCGCCAGGTGCCGCGCCACCTCGATCCCGCTCATGCCGGGCATGGCAATGTCGAGCAGCACCACGTCCGGTGCGGTGCGGTCCACCGCGGCCAGCGCGCTGCCGCCGTCGACGGCTTCGTCGACCACCGTCAGCGGCACGCTCGCGGTACAGGCCGCCAGCACCTGGCGCAGGCGAGCACGGGCCGGCGCTTCGTCGTCGACCAGCAGCACCTTGAGCGTCATGTTTTGTGCTCCACCGGCAGCCGCAGGGCGAGTTCGAAGCGGCCGTGCCGCACGCGCGTGAGCATTTCCGCCTCCAGGTCGTAGATCAGCGCCAGTCGGCCGCGGATGTTCGACAGCCCGATCTGGTTGCCTTCGCGCTGCACCGGCTCGCGTGCGATCGGGTTGGAGACGAAAACCTTGAGCGTGACGCCGTGCTGCTTGACGCACACCAGGATCTCGCAGCGGCCCTCGACCTTCTCGGCACCGTAGCGCACGGCGTTCTCGACGATCGGTTGCAACAGCAACTGCGGAACGCGCGCGCGCGGGTGGATGGCGCCGATGCGCCAGTCCACGTGCAACCGATCGCCCAGCCGCGTCTGCTCGATCTCCACGTAGCGGCGGCACAGATCGAGCTCTTGCTCCACCGGCACGAGCTTGCGCACGTCGGCCATCACCGCGCGGAACAGCTCGGCAATCGACTCCAGCATCCGCTCGGCCCGCGCCGGATCGTCGCGCAGCACCGCCAGCACCGCCGTCAGGCTGTTGAAGAAAAAGTGCGGGCGGATGCGCGACTGCAAGGCCTGGAAGCGCGCCTCGGCCAGCACCGGCGAAAACGCCCGCTCGCGCAGTTCGAGGTAATGCTGGCCGGCGGCCCCGGCTACCGCGCCCAGCACCACGTAGCCTGCCGCCTGCATCGGCGTGAGCGCCAGCGCCGGCCCGTCCAGCAGCGCCAGCACCACCGCTACCCACAGCGGGGCGACCGCCCAGGCCAGCACACGCTGCACCGACGCAGCCATCGGCGGCAGCAGGCGGCGCAGCAGGCACCAGGCCACCAGGGTCAGCAGGGTGATCGGCGCAACGAAGCCCGCCACCGTGACGAAACGCGTCCACGCCGACGTGGCGGCCGGCTCGACCCAGACGATCAGCGCCGCCACTGCGTGCACGGCCAGCAGCACGCGCAGCAACACGCCGAGGTTGCAGCCGTCGGGGACGACGCGGACCGGCGTCGGCGAGGCTGCCTCCACCCGCGTCTGTCCCGCCGGCGCTGCCAGCGGCAACTCTCGACTCAAGCCCTTAGACTCCAACGCCTCACCCCCCAACGAACAATTATGTCAGCGCACTCCTCTTCGTTGCATGCCAAAGACGCGGGCTGGTCGGGCCGCTTTGCCGAGCCGGTGGCGGAGTTCGTGCTGCGTTACACGGCCAGTGTCGGCTTCGATCAGCGGCTGGCGCTGGCGGATATCGCGGGCTCGCTCGCGCACGCGGCGATGCTGGCCGAGGTCGGCTTGATTTCTGCGCAAGACCGCGCCGACATCGAACGCGGCCTCACGCAGATCCGCGGCGAGATCGAGCGCGGCGAGTTCGACTGGCAGTTGGCGCTGGAGGACGTGCACCTGAACGTCGAGCGCCGGCTGACGGAGCTGGTGGGTGATGCCGGCAAGCGGCTGCACACCGCGCGCTCGCGCAACGATCAGGTGGCGACCGACCTGCGGCTGTGGCTGCGCGGGGAGATCGACGGGTTGGCCGCGCTGCTCGCCGCCGTGCAGCGCGCGCTGGTGGCGCAGGCCGAGGCGCACGCCGCGACCGTGATGCCGGGCTTCACCCACTTGCAGGTGGCACAGCCGGTCACCTTCGGCCACCACCTGCTCGCCTACGTGGAGATGTTCGAGCGCGACCGCGAGCGGCTCGCGGACTGTCGCCGGCGCGTGAACCGGCTGCCGCTGGGCGCGGCGGCGCTGGCCGGCACGACCTTTCCGATCGACCGCGCGGCGGTCGCGCACAAGCTCGGTTTCGACGGCGTGTGCGAGAACTCGCTCGACGCGGTGAGCGACCGCGACTACGCGATCGAGTTCTGCGCGGCGGCCTCGCTCGTGATGGTGCACGTCTCGCGCTTGTGCGAAGAACTCGTGCTGTGGATGACGCCGCGCTTCGGCTTTATCCGGCTGCCGGATCGCTTTACCACCGGCTCGTCGATCATGCCGCAGAAGAAGAACCCGGATGTCGCCGAACTCGCCCGCGGCAAGAGCGGCCGCGTGGCCGGGCATCTGATGGGCTTGATCGTGCTGATGAAGGGCCAGCCGCTCACCTACAACAAGGACAACCAGGAAGACAAGGAGCCGCTCTTCGACACGGTGGACACGCTGCGCGAGACGCTGCGCGCGCTGGCCGAGATGATCCCCGGCATCGAGGCCGACGCCGCCGCGCTGCGCCGCGCCGCGGCCGAAGGTTTTTCCACCGCGACCGACTTTGCCGACTATCTGGTGCGCAAGGGCCTGCCCTTCCGCGACGCGCACGAAGCGGTGGCACGCGCGGTGCGGCTCGCCTCCGAGCGGAACTGCGATCTGGCCGACCTGCCGCTGGCCGATCTGCAAGCGATCGCGCCGCAGACGGGCGCCGATGTACGCGGCGCGCTCGATCTGGACGCCGCGGTGGCGGCGCGCGACCACGTCGGCGGCACTGCGCCCGCACAGGTGCGCGCGCAGTGCGAGCGCTGGCGCGAGCGGCTGGGCTGAAAGTCGCCGCGCGGCGCGGGTTCGGGTCTAGAATCCGCTGCCGCGCTTGCTGCGCGAGAAGACGGAGACACAATGACGCTGCTGCTGAAGCTGTCGCGCGCCATCGACTGGCTGGACGACCGCTTGGGTTCCCTCTTGAAGTGGCTGGTGCTGGCCTCGGTGCTGGTCAGTTCGCTCAACGCCATTTTGCGCAAGGCCTTCGACCTGAGCTCCAACGCGATGCTGGAGTCGCAGTGGTACATCTTCGCGACCGTGTTCATGCTTGGTGCCGGCTACGCCTTCCTGCACAACGCGCACGTACGGATCGACTTCGTCTCCAACAAGCTGTCGGCGCGCACCCGCAACTGGATCGA
>JAJTHJ010000133.1 GCA_021298875.1 Burkholderiales bacterium
AGCGGTCAGAATCAGATATCTCTGCTCAACCGGGTTGCAGTGGGGCCGTCACGGATGGGGTGGGCTGCCCTGAAATCGGCCAGCGGTCGCGTCTGTCCCGAGTCGACCGACTTCGTTACCGCCAAAATCAGCGCGGAAAGTACGGGAACCCTGTGTAACGCAGCTTCGCGTAGCGCGGCACCACGCCGCGCAGGCCGGGCACCGACAGGCAGCCTTCCCAGCCCTCTTCCATCTCATCGGTCAGCGGCGTCAGCACCGGGTTGATCAACACCGTGCGTGGCACCGGCGGCGCATCGGGGTAGCGTTCGTTGCGCTCGAAGCCGAAGATCACCACCCGCAGCGGCACGCCGATCTGCGGTGCGGCCAGGCCCGCGCCGTCGGCGGCGCGCATCGTGTCGAACATGTCGGCGAGCAGCGCGTGCAACTCGGGCGCGTCGAACTCGTGCACCGGTTCGGATACGCGCAGCAGGCGGGCGTCGCCCATCCGCAGGATTTCGCGGATCACGGCGCCTCCTGCGCAACCGCTTGTGTCAGCACCCGCACGGCGCGCGCCACCGTCGCCTCCATCACTGCTTGCAGATCGTCCGAGCGGATGCCGTCGCGGCTGTCGCCGCGCCCAGCCGCGTGGTTGACCACTACGGCAAGCGTGGCGTACGGCAGGCCGGCCTCGCGGGCCAGCGCCGCTTCGGGCATGCCGGTCATGCCGACCAGGTCGGCGCCGTCGCGGGCAAAGCGCTCGATTTCAGCGGCGGTTTCCAGCCGCGGGCCTTGCGCACAGGCGTAGACGCCGCCATCGACGATGGCCTCGCCGCAAGTCTGCGCGGCGGCCAGCAGGCGCGCGCGCAGCGCGGGCGTGTACGGCTGCGTGAAGTCCACGTGCACCACCGGCGCATCGCCGCCGTCGTAGAAGGTCGCCGCGCGGCCGTGGGTGTAGTCGATCAACTGCTCGGGCACCGCCAGCGTGCCAGGGCCGAAGCGCGCAGTGATGCCGCCGACCGTGGCCAGCGCCAGGATGCCGTGCACGCCCGCCTGCCGCAGCGCGTCGATATTGGCGCGGTAGTTGATCCGGTGCGGCGGCAGATGGTGACCTGCACCGTGGCGGGCGAGGAACACCAGCTCGTGCCCACCGAGTTTTCCGAAGACGAGCGGTGCCGACGGCTCGCCATAGGCAGTGGCGACCGCCTGGCGCCGAAAGTCGGTCAATGCGGACAACTGGGCAAGGCCGCTGCCGCCGATGATTGCGTACATGGTTCTCGATGAGTTGAAGCTTGTTGTCACAGGCGCGGCCGTCTTCCCTCACCCCAACCCCTCTCCCGAAGGGAGAGGGGCTTATGCCCTCCCCCTCCGGGGGAGGGTGGCCGCGCGAGCGGCCGGGTGAGGGAAGACCGCCGCAATCGGAGCGACTCCGCGCCTCGCGTACAGATCGAACTCTATCCTTCCAGCAACTTTCTGAACTGCGCCTCATCGATCACCGCCACGCCGAGCGCCTGTGCCTTTTCCAGCTTGGACCCGGCCTCGTCGCCCGCCAGCACGTAATCGGTCTTCTTCGACACGCTGCCGCTGACCTTGCCGCCCGCAGCGAGGATCAGCTCGCTCGCCTGTTCGCGCGTCAGCGTGGGCAGCGTGCCTGTAAGCACGAAGGTCTTGCCGGCCAGTCGCCCCGCGGCAGGCCGGGCGGCGCCCTCGCCTTCCGGCCATTGCACGCCGGCCGCGCGCAACTGCTCGATGGCCTCACGGTTGTGCGGCTCGGCAAAGAAGTGCGCGATCGAGGCCGCCACCACCGGGCCGACGTCGGGCACTGCGAGCAGGGCCGCTTCATCGGCCGCTTGCAGCGCGGCGAGCGAGCCGAAGTGGTGCACCAGATCGCGCGCGGTGCTTTCGCCGACGTGGCGGATGCCCAGCGCGTAGATGAAGCGTTCGAGCGTGGTCGAGCGCGCCTTGTCGAGTGCGTGCAGCAGGTTGGCGGCGGATTTTTCGCCCATGCGTTCCAGACCGGCCAGCGTTTCCAGCGACAGCGAAAACAATTCCGCCGGCCCGTGCACCCAGTCGCCCTCGACCACTTGCTCGACGAGCTTCTCGCCCAGCCCTTCGATGTCGAGTGCGCGGCGCGAGGCAAAGTGCAGCAGCGCCTGCTTCCGCTGCGCGCCGCAGACGAGCCCGCCGGTGCAGCGGGCGATGGCTTCGTCCGCCGGCCGCTCGACCGCCGAATCGCATACCGGGCAGCGCGACGGCATTGCAAACTCGCGCGCATCCGGCGGCCGCCGCTCCGGCACCACGGCGACGATCTCGGGAATCACGTCGCCGGCGCGGCGGACGATCACGGTGTCGCCGATCCGCACGTCCTTGCGGCGCACTTCGTCCTCGTTGTGCAGCGTGGCGTTGGTGACCGTCACGCCACCCACCGCCACCGGCGCCAGCCGTGCCACGGGCGTCAGCGCGCCGGTGCGGCCGACCTGCACTTCGATGTCGAGCACCTGGGTGGTCGCCTCCTGCGGCGGAAACTTGTGCGCGCAGGCCCAGCGCGGCGCGCGCGAGACGAAGCCGAGCGCGACCTGCTCGGCGCGCGCGTCGACCTTGTAGACCACGCCGTCGATGTCGTAATCGAGCCGCTCGCGCTTGCGCTGCACCGCGCGGTAAAACGCCAGCAGCCCGTCGCTGCCCCGCGCCACCGTGCGCTCCGCGCAGACGGGCAGGCCAAGCGCGGCCAGCCAGTCGAGCGTGGCCGAGTGGGTGGCCGGCTCCGCCGCGCCGCGCAACTCGCCCAGCCCGTAGGCAAAGAAGTGCAAGCGGCGTTGCGCGGTGATGCGGGCGTCGAGCTGGCGCAGCGCACCGGCCGCTGCGTTGCGCGGGTTGGCAAACTCCTTGTCGCCGCGCGCACGCTGCCGCTCGTTAAGCCGCGCCAGGTCGCGCTTGAACATCAGCACCTCGCCGCGCGCTTCCAGCACCGGCGGGGCCGCATCGTGCAGGCGCAGCGGCACGGAATGAATCGTGCGCACGTTGGCGGTCACGTCCTCGCCCACGCTGCCGTCGCCGCGGGTGGCAGCCTGCACCAGCAGGCCGTCTTCATAGCGCAGGTTGATCGCCAGGCCATCGAACTTCAGTTCGCAGGCGTATTCGACCGGCCCTTCGCCCCGCCCCGCCTTGGCGAGCATTTCGGCGACCCGATGGTCGAAGGCAAGGGCCTCGTCCTCGGTCAACGCGTTGTTGAGCGACAGCATCAGCACTGCGTGCCGCACCTCGGCCAAGTCGCTGCGCGGCACGCCGCCGACGCGCTGGGTGGGCGAGTCGGCGGTGGCAAGCGCGGGGTGTTGCGCTTCCAGGTCTTGCAGCTCGCGGAACAGCGCGTCCCACTCCGCATCCGGAATGGTCGGCGCGTCCAGCACGTAGTAGGCGTGGTTGTGGCGCTCGATCTCGGCGCGCAACCAGGCGGCGCGCTCGGCGGCGGCGCGCGGCACCGTGCTCATCGGGCGTCGGTATCGCCGTACAAGCGCAGCGCGCGCGGCGAGCCAGCGTCCACGCCCTCGGCACGCATCGCTTCGTACAGCGTCTGCAACTGCGCGTCGATCGCGTCGATTGCGGCGGCGTCGATCGGGCGGCCGGCGTCGTCAACGATGCGTGCACCGAGAGCGGCCGCCAATTGATTGGCGGCACTCGCCATCTGCCGCAGCGGTTGCACGGCCTGGGCTACCGTCGGCACGTCGAGTTCCAACAGCAGCCGGTCGGCCAGCAGCGAGCGGCTGGCCAACGTGAACTGCGTGCGCCCGTCGCCGTCGCGCTTGGCCCAACGGCCGGGCGCCACGGCGGTAAAGCCCGCCTGTGCGACCGCCTGCGCCAGCTTGGCCGCATCCCAGGGCGCGGCGCCGGCTTCGAGCGTCAGCCCGAGCTTCACATCGAACTTCGCGCACAGCGCATCCAGTTGCCGGGCCAGATCGACGATCTGCTTGACGGACGGCGGATCGCAATCGGCCTCCAGCGCGAGCGCGACCTGCTGGGCGGCGGCGATGAAGCGCGCGGCCTCGACCTCGTCCAGCGCATGGCGTCGGTTGGCCAGTTGGGTCGCGGCGAGCAGTTCGGTGTAATAGCCGAAGCGATCGGGCTTGACCCACTGCTGGCTGCGGGCGTCCCAGGCGACCAGCGCGGCCGGCAGCGTGGTGTTCAACTGCGTCAACCGCGCGGCGGCGTCGATCACCGCCACACCGTCCACCGCATGCGCGCAGCGCAGTTCGAGCACGTAGTCGAGCAGCGGGTCTTCGACCCATTCGACGACCGCTGGGGGCGGCGCTTCGGCGGGGGCGGCGGCACCCTCATCCAAGGTGCCCAAGCGCGGCTCGATCCGCTCGGCCCCCGGCCGCGCTGGCACGGCGGCACCACCGGCGAGCGGGTCGCCCACGCCTTCGCGCAACGACGACTCCAGCCGCTTGAGCGCGCGGCGCTCCTGCCACTTGTTGTAGGCGTAGAGGGCGACCAGCAGTGCGACTGCGATGCCGATCAGCGCGTAATGAAGCTCAGTCATGGGTTGTGGCGCTCTCGTCCCCACCCCAGCCCTCCCCCGCTTCGCAGGGGAGGGAGTGAGCCCGCATCACCAAAAGAGGAGTCCCCTCCCCCGCTTCGCAGGGGAGGGGACAGACTCCCCTGATGTTTCCCCGGTTTTATGGGCGGGTTATCGGAGAGGGGGCGGGAGGAGTAGGGTGCTGAAAAACGGTGCGTGCATGAGCGGTTTTTTGACTGCATGGGGACTAGCCGATGCAGAAAGGAGCCGCCATGCACGCG
>JAJTHJ010000312.1 GCA_021298875.1 Burkholderiales bacterium
CTCCCGCTGATGCGGGCGAGGGTTTGTTGCTCGCCTCGCCCGCATCAGCGGGAGAGGGGCCGGGGGTGAGGGCATACGGCGCGGAAATTGCTGCCTTCGCCGCTTAACCGCTCGGATCCAGACAACACCTTCTTCCGGAACCCTCACCGTGTCCATCCACGTTGCCCTAAACCACGTCACCCACTACCGCTACGACCGGCGCGTCGGCTTGTCGCCGCAGGTGGTGCGGCTGCACCCGGCGCCGCATTGCCGCACGCCGATCCTGTCGTACTCGCTGCGGATCGAGCCGCAGCCGCACTTCATCAACTGGCAGCAGGACCCGTTTGCCAACTACCTCGCGCGGCTGGTGTTCCCGGAGAAGACGACCGAGTTCAAGGTCACCGTCGACCTCGTGGCGCAGATGGCGGTCTACAACCCGTTCGACTTCTTTTTGGAGCCGAGCGCGGAGAAGGTGCCCTTCACGTACGAAGCGGGCCTGCACCACGACCTGCTGCCGTACCTCGCCAAAGAGGAATTGACCCCCCGCTGGCGCGAGTTCGTTGCCAGCATCGACAGCAGCGAGTGCCGCACGATCGACTTTTTGGTGGCGCTGAACCAGCGGTTGCAACGCGAGATCAAGTACCTGATCCGGATGGAGCCCGGCGTACAAACGCCGGAAGAAACGCTGACCCGCGCCGCCGGCTCCTGCCGCGACACCGGCTGGCTGCTGGTGCAGACGCTCCGCCACCTTGGACTGGCGGCGCGCTTTGTTTCCGGCTACCTGATCCAGTTGAAGCCCGACGTGAAGTCGCTCGACGGCCCTTCAGGTGCCGAGCACGACTTCACCGACCTGCACGCCTGGTGCGAGGTCTATCTGCCCGGCGCGGGCTGGATCGGGCTGGACCCGACCTCCGGCCTGCTGGCGGGCGAGGGGCACATCCCGGTGGCCTGCACGCCGGAGCCTTCGACCGCGGCGCCGATCACCGGCAGTGTGGACGAATGCGAGGTCGAGTTCGGCCACACGATGGCGGTCACGCGCATCTACGAGGCGCCGCGCGTGACCAAGCCCTACGCCGAAGAGCAGTGGCAGGCGCTCGATGCGCTGGGCAAGCAGGTCGATGCAGAACTCGCCGCCGGCGACGTGCGGCTCACGCAGGGCGGCGAGCCGACCCTTGTCGCCGAGCACGACCGCGACGCGGCCGAGTGGAACACCACCGCGCTCGGCCCCACCAAGCGCGGCTTTGGCACCGAGCTCGTGCAGCGCCTGCGCGACCGCTACGAGCGCGGCGGCTTTCTGCACTTTGGCCAGGGCAAGTGGTATCCCGGCGAACAGCTGCCGCGCTGGGCGTTGACCGCGTACTGGCGCGCCGACGGCGAGCCTTGCTGGAACGACCCAAGCCTGCTCGCCGACGAGCGCGAGCCCTCCAACTACACGACCGAAGACGCCCATCGCTTCATCGCGCACCTGTCGGCCCGGCTGGGGCTGCCGGGGCAGTTCGTCGAGCCGGGGTTTGAGGATGTCTGGTACTACCTGTGGCGCGAGCGGCGGCTGCCCGTCAACGTCGATCCCTTCGACTCGCGGCTGGACGACGAGCTGGAGCGCGCCCGGCTGCGCCGCGTGTTCGAGGAAAAGCTCGACGCGCCGGTCGGTTATGCGCTGCCGCTGCGGCGCGAGTGGCGCGTGGGACTCACCGGCCCGCTATGGGTGACCGGCCCCTGGTTCTTCCGCGACGAGCGCATGTACCTGATCCCCGGCGACTCGCCGATGGGATACCGACTGCCGCTCGACTCGCTGCCCTGGGTGAGCGAATCCGACTTCCCGTACCTGCACGAGCACGACCCCTTTGCCCCGCGCGCGCCGCTGCCCCTGCACGCCGACATCCGCCGCCAGTACGCGCCGCATGCGGTCGGCGGCGGCTTTGCCGAGGGTGGGGCCGTGGCGTTGCAGGCGGGGTTCGAGGATGAAGCGACGGAGTGGAGCGCAACGGCTTCGGGTGGCCAACCCCTCTCCCCCCGGGAGAGGGGCAGGGGTGAGGGAAGACCGCAGCCACGGAGTACGGACGCCACAAGCTTGGAAAGTCTCCGCCCACCCCAACGCCACGAATCCGCCCACTGGATCACCCGCACCGCGCTCTGCGTGGAAGTCCGCGACCCCCAGCGCGCTAATGGCCCGCAAGCCGAAGCGCAGGCTGCGCACAAGTCGGGCGTGCTCTACGTCTTCATGCCGCCGCTGTCCGCACTGGAGGACTACCTCGACCTGCTGACCGCCGTCGAAGCCACGGCAGCCGAACTCCGAGTCAAGGTCGTGCTCGAAGGCTACCCGCCCCCGCGCGACCCGCGACTGAAGTCGCTCTCGGTCACCCCCGACCCCGGCGTGATCGAAGTCAACATTCACCCGGCTTCCAGTTGGGAGCAACTGGTCGATCACACCGAGTTCCTGTACGAGGCCGCGCACCAGACGCGGCTATCGACCGAGAAGTTCATGCTCGACGGCCGCCACACCGGCACCGGCGGCGGCAACCACTTCGTGCTCGGCGGCGCGACGCCGGCGGACAGCCCCTTCCTGCGCCGGCCCGATCTGCTCGGCAGCCTGATTGCGTATTGGCACAACCATCCGTCGCTGTCGTATCTGTTCTCGGGGCTATTCATCGGCCCGACCAGCCAGGCGCCGCGGGTGGACGAGGCGCGCAACGACCAGTTGTACGAACTGGAGATCGCGCTTGCCGAGCTTGAGCGCCAGCGGCAGATACGCGGCGCAGCCGCACCGCCGTGGCTGGTGGATCGAATCCTGCGCAACATCCTGATCGACGTGACCGGCAACACCCACCGCGCCGAGTTCTGCATCGACAAGCTGTACTCGCCGGACGGGCCGAGCGGCCGGCTCGGACTGCTGGAGCTGCGCGCCTTTGAGATGCCGCCGCACGCGCGGATGAGCCTCGCGCAGCAACTGCTGCTGCGCGCGCTGATCGCGCGCTTCTGGCGCGAGCCGTACACGACGCGGCTGACGCGCTGGGGCACCGAGCTGCACGACCGCTATCTGCTGCCGACCTTCGTCGCCATGGACTTCGACGACGTGCTCACGGAGTTGCGGCAGGCCGGCTACCCCTTCGATGCGCAGTGGTTCGCGCCGCACTTCGAGTTCCGCTTCCCGCTGTTTGGCGAGGTCGCCGCGCGCGGCGTGAACCTCGCCATCCGCGGCGCGCTGGAACCCTGGCACGTGATGGGCGAAGAAGGTGCCCCCGGCGGCACGGTGCGTTACGTGGACTCGTCGCTGGAGCGCATCGAAGTCAAGGCCACGGGGCTGAACGACAACCGCTACGTGGTCACCGTCAACGGCCAGGCGCTGCCTTTGCAGCCGACCGGCCGCGTCGGCGAGTACGTGGCCGGCGTGCGCTACCGCGCCTGGCAACCCGCGTCTGCGCTGCATCCGACCATCGGCGTGCATGCGCCGCTGACCTTCGACCTCGTAGATACCTGGATGCAGCGTTCGCTCGGTGGCTGTCAGTACCACGTCGCGCATCCGGGTGGACGCAACTACGCGACCTTCCCGGTCAACGCCTACGAGGCCGAAAGCCGGCGCCTCGCGCGCTTCTTCAAGCTCGGCCACACGCCCGGGCGGATGGTGGTGCGACCCGCACAGCCGAGCCGGGAGATGCCGTTTACGCTCGACTTGCGGCGCTCGTGAGACCCACGCCCCCACCCCGGCCCGTCCAGTCTCGGCCTTGCAGGGCCTCGCCGCTCCAGCGGCGCGAAGCTGTGCTTCGCGAAACCCCGCTTCCGCCCCCCGCAGGCGGGGGATGGAGACTTCCGGACTGCGTTCCCTGCCCCGATTCGCTTTGTGCTTTTCCCTCGCCCGCATCAGCGGGAGAGGGTCGCCGCGAAGCGGCGGGGTGAGGGCCTGAGCGCCGCAGCGCGGCACGGCATCACTGATGACGACCCACCGCCTCTACCTCGACGAACAAGCACTCGTCACCCACGACGCACAGGTATTGGCCGTCGAAGGCAACCGTCTCGCCCTCGACCACAGCGCCTTCTACCCTGGCGGCGGCGGCCAACCCGCCGATCAAGGCTGGCTGACCCTGCCTAGTGGCGAGCGCATCGCCGTCATTGGCATCGAAGCGGAAGGCGACCGCCTTTGGCGCCTCTGCGGCCAGCCGTTGCCGTCCACCTTGCGGGGGGGCCGAGTCACGGCGAAAGTCGATGCCGAGCGGCGAGTCTCGCTCAGCCGCTACCACACCGCGCTGCACATTCTGAACGCCATCGTGATGCGGCAGTTCGACGGTTGGATCACCGGCGCGCAGATGCAAACCGACTACGCCCGCATCGATTTCAAGCTCGACCGGTTGACGCCCGAACTCGTGGCCGCCGTCGAGCACGCAGCCAATGCCGTGATCGCCACCAATCATCCGATCCGCGCGCGCTACCTGCCGCTCGACGAGTACGAAGCCCGCCCCGAACTGCGCCGCACGCTCGATGTCGCCCCGCCGCTGCGCGATGGCCGCGTGCGCATCGTCGAGATCGAAGGCTTCGACGCCCAGGCCTGCGGCGGAACGCACGCGGCAGCCACCGGCGAACTCGGCGCGCTTGCCATCGTCAAGACCGAGAACAAGGGCCGCAGCAACAAGCGCATGTACGTGCGGCTCGGTTTGACCGTATGTAGCCAATAGGCTACGCTGAACCATGTTCGAGTTGCTCAAGACGCGACAGTTCGTCGATTGGCTCGACGGGTTGCGCGACAAGCGCATCCGCGCGGCGGTGCAGGCGCGGCTCGAACGCTTGCGTAGTGGACTGCCGGGGGACACGAAGCCGGTGGGTGGCGGCGTCACCGAGTTGCGTATCCATCTTGGCGCTGGCTACCGTGTCTACTACGGGCAGGTCGGTACGATGGTTCTGCTGCTGCTGGCGGGAGGCGACAAGCGTACGCAAGACAAGGACATCAAGCGCGCAGCGGTGTTGCTGCAGGAATGGAAGGAGCAAGGCGATGGCATCGTCGAAACGTAAA
>JAJTHJ010000234.1 GCA_021298875.1 Burkholderiales bacterium
CGATACGCTGATGGAGGCCGAGTTCTTCGGCTATCGCCGCGGCGCCTTCACCGGGGCCGAACGCGATCGCGAGGGTTTTTTCCAGGCCGCCGCAGGCGGCACGCTCTTTCTCGACGAGGTGGCCGAGTTACCGCTGCCGATGCAGGTCAAGCTGCTGCGCGCCATTCAAGAGCGGCGGGTGCGCCGGGTCGGCGCCACCACGGAGGAGCCGACCGACGTAAGACTGCTGAGCGCCACCAACCGCGACCTGTCCCGGCTGGTGGCCGAAGGACGCTTCCGCCAGGACCTGTTTTACCGACTCAACGTGATCGAGCTCCGCGTCCCGCCGCTGCGCGAGCGTGCCGAAGACATCGCCCTCATTGCCGAGGGCGTATTGCAGCGGCTGGCGCGCGAAGCCGACGTGGAACCGTCGCGCCTCTCGCCGGCGGCGCTGCACGCCCTGGAGCGTTACCCCTTCCCCGGCAATGTGCGCGAGTTGGAAAACATTCTCGAACGCGCGGTGGCGCTGGCTGGCGACCTGGAGTTGCAGGTCGCCGACCTGATGCTGCCGGCCGAGGATGAGCCCGGCACGGCCGACGGCGAACCGGCGGCGGTCGCACTTGGCGAAGCTGCCTTCAGCCTGACCGACGGTGTGCCCAATCCGCTGTCGGCCTATCTCGATCACGTCGAGCGCGAGGCCCTGCGCGCGGCGCTGGCCAAGACCGGGCAGAACCGCACGGCCGCGGCGGCATTGCTCGGGATGACCTTCCGCCAGATGCGCTACCGGCTGCAGCGCCTCGGCCTGAAGTGAGCGTCGCTGCGCCACGCCGCGGCGCCGCCCAGGGCGCTGCGACCGGGGCCTTGGCCTTGCGTGCCGACGGTTGGCTGGCCAGTGCGCGCCGCGTACCGTCGCCGCACTGCGACGCACGGCCGCCGGGAACGGCGATCGATCTGCTGCTGATCCACAACATCAGCCTGCCCCCGGGCGTCTTCGGCGGCGACGCGATCGAGCGGCTGTTTGCCAGCACGCTTGCCGACGGCGGCGACCCCTTCCTCGCCACGCTGCGCGGGTTGCGCGTATCGGCGCACTTTCTGTTACGGCGCGATGGCGAGATCGTGCAGTTCGTCTCCGTGCACGAGCGCGCCTGGCATGCCGGCGCCTCGCGCTTCGCCGGCCGCGTGGGCTGCAACGACTTCTCGGTCGGCATCGAGCTCGAAGGCAGCGATTTCGTCCCCTTCGCCGACGCCCAGTACACGGCGCTGGCCCGCCTGACGCGCGCGCTGCGCGCCGCGCTGCCGCTGGCCGCCGTGCGCGGCCACAGCGACGTGGCGCCCTGCCGCAAGACCGACCCCGGTCCGTTCTTCGACTGGCCGCGCTACGCGCGCGCCGCGCGCCTGCCGGCGCGCTGGCTGCCGCCCGCCGCCCGCGCCTGACTCAGCGCCGCAACGCGGGATCGATTGCGGTTGAGTTCCGCACCGAACTCGGCTAGGCTGCGCCCCTATCCATTGTGCGCGCCGACGAGTCGTACCCCACATCTTGTGGTGGCGTCGCCCGCCCAGTGGGCTGTGCGCCGCCTCGGCGCACGAGCCGGAAGACCCCACAAGAACTTGGGGTGGCGCGCGCCAGGACAACACCCGAGAACACACAGGAGATGATTCGCATGCAGATCGCCCCCACCACCGCCGGCACCGTGGCGCCGCCTTTTGTTGCCGGTGGCATCGACCGCGCCGCCGCTGCGCCGTCCACCGCCGACACCAAGCTGATCCGCCGCAACGGCGCGGTGGTGGCCTTCGAGCCGGGCAAGATCGCGGTGGCGCTGACCAAGGCTTTCATCGCCGTGCGCGGCGGCCAGGGCGCGGCCTCGGCGGCGATTCGCGAGCAGGTCGAACGGCTGACTGCCAGCGTGGTCGCGGCACTGCTGCGCCGGCAGCCTTCCGGCGGCACCTTCCACATCGAAGAGGTGCAGGATCAGGTCGAACTCGCGCTGATGCGCGACGGCGCGCACGATGTGGCGCGCGCTTATGTGCTGTACCGCGAGCGCCGCGCGCAGGAGCGCGCCGCCAAGGCCCGCGAACAGGCGCCGGCCGCCCCGATGCTGTCGATGCTGGACAACGGCGTGCGCGTACCACTGGACATGGCGCGCATCGAGGCGCTGATCCGCTCCGCCTGCGCCGGGCTGGAGCAGCACACCGACGCCGGCGCGATCCTGGCCGAGACCACCAAGAACCTCTACGACGGCGTGCCGCTGGACGAGGTCTACAAGTCGGCGATCCTCGCCGCCCGCGCGCTGATCGAGAAAGACCCCGCCTACACCTACGTGACCGCCCGCCTGCTGCTGCACACCGTGCGGCGCGAAGCGCTGGGCGAAGAGGTGACGCAGGCGCAGATGGCCGAGCGCTACGCCGAGGTCTTCCCGCGCTTCATCAAGTACGGGATCGAGGCCGAGTTGCTCGACGAGAAGCTGGCGCTCTTCGACCTGAAGCGGCTGGCGGCGGCGCTCGAGCCCGAGCGCGACCTGAAGTTCGACTACCTCGGCCTGCAAACGCTGGTCGACCGCTACTTCCTGCACCACGAGGGGCGGCGCTTCGAGCTGCCGCAGACCTTCTTCATGCGGGTGGCGATGGGGCTGGCGTTAAACGAGATCGACCGCGAAGGCCGCGCGATCGAGTTCTACGAGCTGCTGTCGAGCTTCGACTTCATGAGTTCGACGCCGACGCTTTTCAACAGCGGCACGCGGCACTCGCAGCTGTCGTCCTGTTATCTGTCCACCGTCAGCGACGATCTGGACGGCATCTACGAGGCGATCAAGGAAAACGCGCTGCTCGCCAAGTACGCGGGCGGGCTCGGCAACGACTGGACGCCGGTGCGCGCGCTGGGCAGCCACATCAAGGGCACCAACGGCAAGAGCCAGGGTGTGGTGCCGTTCCTCAAGGTCGTCAACGACACCGCGGTCGCGGTCAATCAGGGCGGCAAGCGCAAGGGCGCGGTGTGCTGCTATCTGGAAACCTGGCACCTCGACATCGAGGAGTTCCTGGAACTGCGCAAGAACACCGGCGACGACCGCCGCCGCACGCACGACATGAACACCGCGAACTGGATTCCGGACCTGTTCATGAAGCGGGTGATGGAAGGCGGCGACTGGACGCTCTTTTCCCCCTCCGACTGCCCCGACCTGCACGACAAGACCGGCCGTGCCTTCGAGGAAGCCTACACGCGCTACGAAGAACGCGCCGCGCGCGGCGCGTTGAAGCTCTTCAAGAAGCTGCCCGCGGTGCAGTTGTGGCGCAAGATGTTGTCGATGCTGTTTGAGACCGGGCATCCGTGGATCACCTTCAAGGATGCCTGCAACCTGCGCTCGCCGCAGCAGCACGTGGGCACGATCCACAGCTCCAACCTGTGTACCGAGATCACGCTGAACACCGGCCCGACCGAGATCGCGGTGTGCAACCTGGGCTCGGTCAACCTGCCGGCGCACCTGACCGCGGACGGCGAGCTCGACCACGGGAAGTTGAAGCGCACCATCGCCACCGCGATGCGGATGCTCGACAACGTGATCGACATCAACTACTACGCGGTGCCCAAGGCGCGCAACTCCAACGTGCGCCACCGGCCGGTGGGACTGGGCATCATGGGCTTCCAGGACTGCCTGCACCGCCGCCGCACGCCCTATGCGTCGGAGGCGGCGGTGGAGTTTGCCGACCGCAGCATGGAAGCGGTCTGCTACTACGCCTACTGGGCCTCGACCGAACTCGCCGCCGAACGCGGCCGCTACTCGTCGTTTGCCGGCTCGCTGTGGGACCGCGGCATCCTGCCGCAGGACTCGCTCAAGCTGCTGGCGCAGGAGCGCGGCGGCTACGTGGAGGTCGATACCTCCGCGACGATGGACTGGGAGGCGCTGCGCGCGCGCATTGGCCAGCACGGGATGCGCAACTCCAACTGTGTAGCGATCGCGCCGACCGCGACGATCTCCAACATCGTCGGTGTGGATGCCTGCATCGAGCCCACGTTCCAGAACCTGTTCGTGAAGTCGAACCTGTCGGGCGAGTTCACGGTGGCCAACGAATCGCTGGTGCGCGACCTGAAAAAGCTCGGCCTGTGGGACGAGGTGATGGTGGCGGATCTGAAGTACTTCGACGGCAGCCTCGCCAAGATCGACCGCGTGCCGGCGGAGTTGCGCGAGCTGTATGCGACCGCCTTCGAGGTCGAGCCGCGCTGGCTGATCGAGTGCGCCGCGCGTCGCCAGAAGTGGATCGACCAAGCGCAGTCGCTCAACATCTACATGGCGGGCGCCTCGGGCAAGAAGCTCGACGACACCTACAAGCTCGTGTGGTTGCGGGGGCTGAAAACCACCTACTACCTGCGCACGATCGGCGCCACGCACGCGGAGAAGTCGACCACCACACGCACCGGCCAACTCAACGCCGTGCCGACCGGCGGCGGCTTGAGCGCCGCGCCGGCGCTGCCCGAACCCGAAGCCAAGGTCTGCATGCTGAAGGCCGGCGACCCCGGCTTTGCCGACTGCGAAGCCTGCCAGTAAAACGACAAGGAGCAAGACGATGCTGTCCTGGGACGAACCCACCGCCGTGCCCGCCCGCCCGCAACCGCGCCTGGCCGAAGTGCCGGCCATATCGACCGTCGCGCCGCGCGACTCGCAGGCCGCACGCGACACGCGCCGCGTCAACGCGGCCGACAAGCGGATCATCAACGGCGCCACCGACGTGAACCAGCTGGTGCCGTTCAAGTACAAGTGGGCCTGGGAGAAGTACCTGGCCACCTGTGCCAACCACTGGATGCCGCAGGAGATCAACATGGCGCGCGACATCGCGCTGTGGAAGGACCCGAACGGCCTGACCGAAGACGAGCGGCGCATCGTCAAGCGCAACCTGGGCTTCTTCGTCACCGCCGATTCGCTCGCCGCCAACAACATCGTGCTCGGCACCTACCGGCACATCACTGCGCCGGAGTGCCGGCAGTTCCTGCTGCGGCAGGCCTTCGAAGAGGCGATCCACACCCACGCCTACCAGTACATCGTCGAGTCGCTGGGGCTGGACGAAGGCGAGATCTTCAACGCCTACCACGAGATCGGCTCGATCCGCGCCAAGGACGAGTTCCTGATCCCCTTCATCGACACGCTGACCGACCCGCATTTCCGCACCGGCACGACCGCGGCCGACCAGGCGCTGCTCAAAAGCCTGATCGTCTTCGCCTGCCTGATGGAGGGTCTCTTCTTCTACGTCGGCTTCGCGCAGATCCTCGCACTCGGCCGCCAAAACAAGATGACCGGGGCGGCCGAGCAGTACCAGTACATCATGCGCGACGAGTCGATGCACTGCAATTTCGGCATCGATCTCATTAACCAGATCAAGCTGGAGAACCCGCAGCTGTGGACGCCGGAGTTTCGCGAGGAGGTGCGCGCGTTGTTCCGCAAGGCGGTCGATCTCGAGTACGCCTACGCCGAGGACACGATGCCGCGCGGCGTGTTGGGCTTGAACGCGCCGATGTTCAAAGGCTATCTGCGCTTCATCGCCAACCGGCGCGCGCAGCAGATCGGCATCGAGCCGCTGTTCGCGCAGGAAGAAAACCCCTTCCCGTGGATGAGCGAGATGATCGATCTGAAAAAGGAGCGCAACTTCTTCGAGACGCGCGTGATCGATTATCAAAGCGGTGGCGCGCTCTCGTGGGAGTGATGGACAAACGCGCGACGCACGTACGATGAATGCGATGGACACGCTCACGCGATGCACGCACGACACGCGCGCGCGAGAAATTTCTTGCGCATCGAATCGATTGAGAGTAAAAAGCGCGCCAATGCAAAGTTGCTCGATCACACTGACCAACAAGCATCGATCAATCACGACATTGAACGCTGACTCTCACAGTTTCCGCTCCATCGTCAGCCCCATCGGACGAATCGACATCAAGACGCCGCTGTCTTGCGGGATCGGTTCCCTCCAAAAATCCTCCGCCGCTTTTTGTGCTCCGACTTTTAACGCCGGCTTCGCGCCGGCGTTTTCTTTGCGCGCGCCGCGACACGCCGCGCGCCGTGCCGAATTCATCAGCGTCAGCGGCCCACGCTCTGACCGTTCCGCGCCCCGCTCGGACATGCGCCTTAAACGCACGTCTGGGGTCGTCGCGGCGACAGGGCAGCCATTTGCGCCGATGAATAGCCCGCTCCCCCGCAGCTCATGCGGGAACCGGGTTTCCATCTAACCATCCACTGACACTGAAGGAGTATCACCATGGCAACGAAGAAAGCCGCCAAGAAGGTAGCGAAGAAGGCCCCGGCCAAGAAGGCCGCCAAGAAGGCCGCCAAGAAGAAGTGAGGCAAGCCGCGCTTCGTGCGCATGTAGGCCCGGTTGCGGGACTTTGGTCCCCGCCACCGGGCCTCTTTTCAATGTGCGTCGGTTCGAGCGCTTCCGCTTCGTCCGCCCACGTGGCGGTGGTGTCGAAAGCACTTGAGCCGCAACCTCGACGGAGATGCATATGGCAACCAGGAAAGTCGCCAAAAAGGCCTCCGGCAAAGGCAAGGCCAAGCCCGCCGCCAAGAAGGCCTTGAAGCCCGCTGCCAAGAAAGTCGCCACGGCCCTGAAGAAGATGGTGAAAAAGGCCGCCAAGGCCGTCGCCAGGAAAGAGATGGCGATCAAGAAGAAAGTCAAGAAGGCGATTGCCAAGGACAAGGCCATCGTGAAAAAGAAGGTCGCGGCGGTCAAGAAGAAGCTCGCTGCGCCGAAGAAGAAAGTCGCCGCCAGCAAGCCCGCGCCGAAAAAAGCGCCGGCCAAGAAGGCAGTCGCCAAGAAGCCGCCGATGAAGAAAGCCGCGCCGGTTGCAAAGCCCGTAGCGGCCGCACCGGCGCCCGCTCCGGCACCTGCCCCCGCAGCACCGGGCGCCACCGCAGCGCTCAACCCCGTGGCGGCGTGGCCCTTCCCGACCGGCCCGCGGCCGTAAGGCACCGGGTCCGCAAGCCCTCAGGCGCTGCTACCGCAGCGCCTTTTTTTTCTGCTCATGTCGCAAACCCGAGGCTGCGCCGGCCCGCAGCGCCCGCTCGATAGAATCCGCCGCACCATGGCGCTGCTGCAAGCTGCCCACCTGCTGATCGAAACGCTGTCCGCGCTCTTCGGCGTGGCCTTGCTGCTGCGCGCGTACATCAACTGGCTGGGGCTGCCGGGCCGCAATCCGGTGGCGCAGTTCGTCATGGCCCTGTCCAACTGGTTGGTGATGCCGCTTCGACGACTGCTGCCGCCGTTGGGTCGCTTCGACAGCGCCTCGCTGCTCGGCGCGGCCTTGATCGCCTTAATGGCGGTGATCCTTAACGCGGCGCTGCTGGCTCCCCCCGCGGCCTGGCCGTGGCCGAGCTTCCCGCTGCTGGCACTGACCAAGCTCGCGCGCTGGGCGCTGTACCTGGCGATGTGGGTGACGATCCTGCACGCGCTGCTAAGTTGGATCAACCCGTTTGCGCCCGCGGCACCGGCGCTATCGGTGCTGGCCAAGCCGTTTCTGGCGCCGTTTCAGAAAATCGTGCCACCCATTGGCGGGGTCGACTTGTCGCCGCTCTTCGTCGTGCTGCTGGTCAATCTGCTGCTGATCGTCCTGCCGTAGCTACCACGGCCGATAGCCGAAGGCCTCGGCAAAACGGTCGGCAATCGCCGTGCGGTCGATCGCATGGTTCTGCCCGCCGGCGTGCTCGATCTTTGCGGCGCCCATGATCGAGGCGAGTCGCCCGGTCGTCTCCCAATCGAGCCCGTTGGCGATGCCGTACAGCAGTCCAGCGCGATAAGCGTCGCCGCAGCCGGTCGGATCGACGACCGCGCGCACCGGCGCGGCGGGAATGGCGATCTTCTCGCCGCCCACGTACAGATCGGAGCCGGCGCCGCCATGCGTGACGATCAGCGCCTCCACCTTGCGCGCCAGATCGGCTGCCGTCAGCCCGGTGCGTTCCATCAGCATCTGCGCCTCGTAGTCGTTGAGCGCCACGTAATGCGCGCGGGCGATGAACCAGTCGAGATCCTCGCTCCCGAACATCGGCAGCCCCTGTCCCGGATCGAACACAAACGGGATGCCGTGATCGGCAAACTGCTGCGCGTGTTGCAGCATGCCGTCGCGCCCGTCGGGGGCGACGATGCCGAGCTTGATCGAGCCGTCGCCGGGCACCGCGTTCAAATGCGACTGCGTCATCGCGCCGGGGTGGAAGGCGGTGATCTGGTTGTCGTCCAGATCGGTCGTGATGAAGGCCTGCGCGGTGTAG
>JAJTHJ010000150.1 GCA_021298875.1 Burkholderiales bacterium
GATTCGGGCTGCCGGTGTGCACTGCGTCGCCGGCCAGCCGCTGCAACAGGCGCAGCAGCAACTCGTTCTGCTCGTTGAGGTCCGATTCCAGCGGGTAGCGGCCCATCTGGTGGAACACGCCGACGTAGCGGTTCAGCTCGTCGAACGACAGCTTGGCGATATCGGTTCTCATCGGATCCCTCTGAAACGTAAACGCGGCAGCACCGGCACTTGATGCGCGGTCAAGCCGGCGGGCGTGAATTCATCGAGCCGCAACTGCACCTTGCCGGCGCGCATGCCGTAGCCGGCCGCATAGCCCACGCCGATCTCGCCGCCGTTCTCGCCGCCGTGGGTCAGGGCGCGGTCGGCGCGCGGCATCAGCAGCAGATAGCCGGGCTCGTGCGCGGCCAAAGTACGGAAGAGCGGGGTCGCCGGGGTGCAGCGGAACTGCTGCGGCACCGAGAAGCCGCGCGGCAGCCGCGAATAGCGGGCGCGGCTGCCGGCCATGTCGGCCAGAATCACCGCGCCGTAGACCAGCGCATTGGAAAAGTCGGCGCGCTGGGCTTGTACGTCGCCGATCACGGTGGATTTTTCCAGCCACAGTGTCGCGGCCGGTGCGGCGAGCGCGGCATTGCCGGCCGGCGCTTCGACCGTGGCGGCCGGGTGCTGGAGCGCGCTGTCCACCACCCGCAGCACGGCACCGGCCGCGGCGACGTTGAGCGAGCCGCCGATCGTGCGCAGCAGATGCACTTCGCGCGCGGCACTGACGTTCACGGCCACACTCGCCGGCCACAAGGTGCAGTTAGAAAATTCGATGCGCTCAGCGGCGAGGTTCAGCGCCCCGCCGGCGCAGGCCAGCCCCTCGAACTTCAGGCTGGCGATGGCCGAGGTCGTCGCTTGCAGCAGATGCGCGGCGGCGCCGGGCTTGACCAATGTGGGCGTGGCGAGTGCGGCCGCGCGCAGCACGAGACCCGCCGGGAAGCTGCGGTTGACGAGACTCAGCGCCTCCTCATAAGTGGCGCTGTCGGCGATCTCGATCACCACCGGCACCGCGGCGTTATCCGGCGCGGCGGCGAGTGCGGCCTGCACGCTGGCGTGATCGGCATCCTGCGCGCGCGCGACCCGCAGCAGGATCGGCCGCGTGTCCGCATCCGCCAGGGGCAGCGCAGCATCGCGCGCGCCGGCCTGCGCGCCCAGGCCGCGCGTGGCGGCCGAGGGTGCGGCGGCGCGGAAGTCCACGGTCAGTGCGCCGGCCGGCACCTCGCCGGCCGGGAAGGCGATGCGCCCGCGCTCGCAGTCGATCGCCACCGTACCGGCGGCCAGCGGCGGCGTCAGCGGCTTGTCCCAGCAGCACAGCGCACGGACCACCGCGCGCCGGCGCCGCCCGGCGCCCACCGGATGGCCGGGGGCCAGCCGCACCTGGCCCTCAGCTGCGCGGGCCCGATGCGCGGGCTTGAAGGCGCCGTAGACCGAGCGGTCCGGGTTCAGGTCCGGCGCGCCGGCACCATGGTCGGTGCGGGCGTAATAGCTGCTGCCGTCTTCCGCCACGTACAGCAGCAGCTCGGCGGCCGGCGCCAGCGCGGCGGTGGCCGGCAGGAAGACGAGCAGCGCACGGCCGTCCGGGTTGCGGGCGATGACCTCGCTCTCGGGAAAAGCCGCGGCGGCGGCGCCCGTGTTGCGGATCACGAGCAGCAGTTCAGCGCGGTCGCCGGTAATGGGGTCGTAGGGCGTGGCGCCGGCGGTGAACGAAAAATCCGGCGTCACCGGATCGCAGGCCACCCGGCCGATCGCGCCGAGCAGCCGCAACTGACTGGCAAAGGCCACGCCGCCGGAATAGGCGAGGGGAGCTGGCGGGTTGATACCGGGATTTAGTTGCATCGCCAGCCGCCGCGCTTCGACGGTGAAGCGCCGCGGTGCTGCGAACAGGCCGGTGTCGGCAGCACGCAGGCCCCAGGCCTGCGCGAGCAAGGGATAGTCGGGCGCGGGCTGGGTGGACGGCGCTGCGGCTGCGATATCGACTGCCAGCAAAGGAATGCCGTCTTCGCGCAGGCCGAAGCCGGCCGGCCGGTTAAGCAGCGCGGCCAGATGGCCGGCCACGTCGCGGTTGCGCAGCGGCAGCGCATCGGTGTGCGCGATGCAGTTGTCCGCGCCCGCGGGTTGCGCGTCGGCATCGTGCTGCGCGTACAGCGGCAGGTCGTGGCCGAGCGGATCGAAGGTCAGGCGCACGCCGCCCAGCGCACGCGGCGACACGCCTTCACGCGCGGCGGCGGCCAGCGGCCAGGTGAAGACTGCGACGGCGCCCGGCTGCTGCCCGCCCCCCATGGCATTGCCGCGGCGCAGATCGGGCAGCCGCCGCGCCGGCGACAGCGCGGCGGCTTGCGCGGCGCGGGCGAGTGCGGCGCCGTCGCGCAGATCGAGCGTCCAGACGAGCGGCCGCTGCGGATGGGCCAGATGCACGGTGGCGACGAGCCGCTCGAACATCTCGGCGGCATGGGCGCCCCAGCCGCCAATGACGGCAGACATCTCCGCCATCGCCTGCGCGGTGCCCTTGGCGCGGCGCCAGCGCAGGGTGTTGAGCACGTCGAGCCGGTTGCGGGCTGCATCGTCTTGGGGATACAGCACCGTGGTGCCGACCAGATCCGCCAGATACGGAATCACCCAGGGCTGGCAGGATTCGATGAACAAATCGTCGTACTGCTGCGCGGTGCGCGCCCGCAGCCGCGCCAGATGCGCGGCAAAGAGGCCCAGAAAGCGGTCGAGCTCGCCGTGCACGTCGCGCGCCTGATAGACGTTGGGCAGCCACTGGCGCAATTGCGCGTGCAACTGCTCGGGGGTCAGCAGGGCGATGCTCATTTATTCGTAGCCCCCGCTCAACTCGATCCGCAGCCGGCCGACCGTGGCATCGACCGGATCGCCGCCGCTGGCGAGCGCGTCGTCGCCGATGCGGATGCGGTCTTCGATCGACGCCGACGCATCCTCGCGGTGGAAGGCCAGCGGCCGCAGGTGATCGACGCCAGCCACGCCGTCGGCAGCGGCAATCGCTGCGGACAGATACAGATCGGCGCCCAGCGCACGCCGGTCGAAGCGGAAATAGCCTCCGGGGTCGCGGCCGAAGGCGGCGTGCAGCCGCGCCAACACGTCGGCGCGGCGGGCGTTGCCGGCGGCCACCACCTCGAGCGTCAGGCGGACCGGCACCCGCACCGCATCGCGCAGCGACAAGCGCAGTCCCGGCGCGGCGCGCGCGGCCAGATACGCGGTGAGCGACTCCTTCAACTCGGGGTTCAACGCGCCGCCGCCCTGCGCGAGCACCGTGACCCACAGCCGGCGCGAGCGCAATTGCAGGCCGTTGGCCTCCCAGCGCCAGTCGGCGCGGGCCTGCGCCACCCCCGCATGGCTGGCCGCCAGCGCCGCATAGTCCTCGGCCGTCACCGCGCGCTCCAGGGTGCGCACCCGGAAGCGCGCATTGCGCTTGACCGCGGCGCCGTCTTCGCGCGGCGCACCGCCGCTGGCCGCGACCGGGTTGAAGCTTGCATCGATGAAGGGCAGCGCGGCCGGCATCTTGACGATGCTCAGCGCGGCGCCGTTGGCAAGCATCCGGTCGCCCTCGGCCACGCGGTAGCGCGCATGCACGTTGTTGCGGCCCGAGGGCGGCGTGGCGCCACGCCGACCGTCGCCAAAGACGATGCTGGCGCGCTCCCGCTCGTCGATCTCCAGGACGTAATGCAGATCGGACGGGCCGCTGGCGGCCAGCGTGGCGACCTCGGTCCAGCGGACGCCATCGACGATCACTTCGAGCGCCGCCCGCACACCGCGCTCGGCCGCAGGGTCAGGCACGAAGGCGAGCGGCGCACGCCGCAGCAGAAAGCGTTGTGGCGCGACCGCCGGATCGCCGCTGCCCAGCACCTCGTTGGCCACCGGGCTGCCGTGGTCGATCGGCACCGCGTTGCCGTAGATCACCGTGTCGGCCAGCGGGTAGCTGTGCGTGAGTGCGCGCGCCAGCGCAACCCGGGTAACCGGCGCGTCGTCGAGTTGCTGCTCTTCGATCTGGGCGATCCGCGCCGGCTCGGCCGCACCCGGCGCCTGCAACAGCAGCCAGCGGCCTGCCGCCAGTTGCCAGCCGTGGCCGGCCAGGAGCAGTTCGGCCGCACCGGCAGCCAGCACGGCCTCCGAGCGGTTGTAGCCGGCAATCCGCGCGCGGCTCTTGTAGTCGCCGCAGACTTGCAGGCGGTCGAGCCGCAGATCGCCCGGCAGCACGCTGGCGAAGACGAGCCGGCTCTTGCCCGCCACGAATTCGCTGCGCTGCACCCGCAGCGCGAAGGTACGGAGGCCATCGCTGATGGCGACCAGGCTGCCGGAGCCGATCGCATCGACGCTGCGCTCCAGTTCCAGGGTGAACGGCAGCTCGCCCGGATCGAGGGTGTCGCGCAGCAGCAGTGGCCGCACCCGCTGGCGCTTGGCCCCCGCCAGCCCGAACAGCCGCAGGCTGCGGTGCTGCGGGTTGTCCAGATGCACGCGCGGCTTGAAGGAGCGACCGAGCGGCTCGCTCAGATAGAAGCTCGAACTGCCGGCCTGCGTCACCTGCAGCAGTTCCACGCCTTCGGCATGCAGCACCAGCACGGTCTCGCCGTTCTGCGCCGCCTGCACGCTGAAAAAGCCATGCCCGCTCCCGGGTGTGATCTCGTCGGCCCCGCGCGCCAGCCGCTGCACTACGCCCAGCGACCGGCCCGGCGTGACGTAGGTGGTCGCCCGCGGCAGCGACTGCGGCAGCGGGCGGTCGATCAGCAGATCGCCCGGCCCTTCGTTCTTGCCGCTGGCGGCATCGATCCCCGCGATCGCCGCGCCCCAGCGGAAGCCCTCGCTTTCGATCAGGATCGCCTGGCCGACCGCAAAACCTTCGACTTCCGGCACCGGAATCCGCCGCGTGCCCAGCGTGAGCTCAGCGGCGCGGGCGGCGGCCGCGTGCTTGACCACTTGCGCCGGCGCCAGGTGAACTTCGGTATCGGCGATGTTCAACGCCACCCCAGGCGCACCGCTGGCACTCCAGCCGAGCCAGGTGGCGTCGCTCTGCTGCCGCACCGCCGTCAGCAGCACTGCCTGGTGCCGGAACGGCGTGACGAACAGCGCCGGCAGGCCGGCCTTCACTGCCGTGACGACCGACGCCAGTTGCAGCTCGGTCTGCTGCATGAAGATGAGCTGCCGGGTGCTGCGGTCATGGCCGTGCAGATACAGCCGGTTGCGCACCGCATCGGCCGCCAAGGCCATCTGCGTCAGATAGACGGGCGGCGTCTTGTCGGTCGCATTGGACGGCAGCTTGTCGGCCGGCAGCGACAGGGCAAAGCCGGCCGGGATTTCGCCCTGCTTGCCTTCCTTCAGCAAGAAGGCCTGCACCGTGGCCGCCGCCGCGCCCGGCGCCAGCCGATAGCCGATCAGTTGCGCCAGATCGATCCAGGAGCGCGGTAGCTCTGCCGTGCGCAGATAGTTCTCGTTGACCCGCGCGGCGGCGATCGCATCGAGCGTGGCCGCCATGGCCGCATACAGCTCGGCGTACAGCACGGCCATGTCGGGCGGGCCGTCGGCCTGCGCCAGCAAGGCGTTCCACTGCGGGAACCGCTGCGCCAGCGCCGCCAGCAGCAGCGCGCGCAGCGCCGCTTCGTCCTCGGCCGCATAGGGCAGCCGCGGCAGCCCGGCGCGCGGCGCCGCGGTCAGCGGCAGATCGGTGAAGGCGGTCGTCATCAGCCGTCCCTACCGCCGCAACTGCGCACCAGCGCAATGCCGTTGTGGGTGGCGAGCGGATCGTTGTCGCAGCGGATGATTTCCAGCGCACCGACGGCGATCAGGCCGGCCGCCTCGCAGTCCGGGTAACGATCGCCCAGCCGCTTGAAGCGTGTGACCGCTACCGCGCGCACCCCGGCGAGCGGCGCCAGCACCGCGATCAGATCCGACAGATAAAGCGGCGCGCCGAAGTTGAAACGCCCGGCGGCGAAGAACTCGGCGATGCGCGCCGCGACCGCAGCCACCACGTCGCGCGCGAAGACCTCGGGCGCGACCTCGATCTTCAGACCCAGGTGCAGCGGCGCATAGCGGGCGGCTTCGACCTGTACCTCCACGCCGGCCAGCTTGTAGCGGCGCAGTTCTGCGGCGAAGGCGGCGCGCAGCGGCGCGGTGAGCGGCGCATGGTCGGGCAAGTCGAGGCTCACGATCATCGTCGGCACCGCGCCCAACTGACGCAGCCGCGCTTTGGCCGCCAGCGGGATCACGGTGGTGCCGGCCACCGCAACGCCGCGGCGGGCCAGCGCCTCGTAGTCGGCCGCGGTGACCGCGCGGTTCTGGCGGACGAGCTGATACGGCGCCTGCTGCCGCGCTTGCGCCAGCGGCTCCGGGTCGCGCCCATTAGCCACCGCGAAGGGGTTGAACACGGCGGTGAGCTTCTGGTCGGCCAGCGGCAGCGCCGGCGCCTTGAACACCCGCAGGCGGTCGGCACCGACCCGGCCGACACTGCCCAGGCCGCTGCGGTAGCGGAGTTCGATGTCCTGCCCCAGCGCCGGCGCGCGGCCTTGGCGACCATCGCCAAAGACCAGGGTCACGCCGCCGTCGTTGGCGCGCCGCAGCCGATAGTGCGGGTCGGTCGGGCTGCTGGCGAGGAAGTTCTCGACTTCGGTGAAATCGAGCCCGGCCACGCGCACTTCGAGCGTGGAGCGCGCGCTGCGCTGCCCGGTGGCGATCTGCGTCAGCGGCACGAAGTCGAGTTCGATCTGCTGCTCCGGCGCACCCTTGCCCTCGGCCCTTTGCGTGTGGGTCTCGCCATGGCTCGCAGCGACCAGGTTGCCGCAGGCCGTGCCCCCAGCAAAGTCGCGTTCTGCGGCGGCGAGCGGCGCGGACAGCGGCACCAGCGCACCGGCGGGCGCCGCACCGACCCGAGCCTGCACCCGCAGCCGGCCCTTGATCAGCACGAGTTCCTGCCCGGCCTGCAAGGCGGCCGGCGCTGCGGCATTGAGCGTGAGACTCGTGCCGTCGGCCGCGACCGCGGCAATGGCCAGTGCCGACAGTTGCGGATCGACGATCGCGTCGGCTGCGGTTTCGAACACCACCGCGGCCTCGCCCTCGGCCGCGTCGGTCGCCACTGCAAAGCCGCGCGGCAGTACGAAGGGCGCGCTGCCGTCGCCTTGCAGCACCAGCAGGGTCTCGGCCGCGGCGCCGGGGTCGAGCGCGTAATCGATCAGCCGCGCCAGCTTGGCGACCGATTCGCGCTGACTGGCCGTACGCAGATAGCCTTCCAGCGCCACGCGGTCGATCAGGTAGGCGGCCTGATCGCCCGCGTAGGCGAATAGCTCCAGCAGCGCCAACCCGAGATCGGCTTCGTTCAGCCGCTGCCAGCCGGGCATCCGCGCGGCGAGCCGATCGAGCATCAGCCGCAGCAGGCTGTCGTAGTCGGCCGCCATCAGCTCGCGCGGCCAGACGGGCGCGGGCGGCTCAGGCGATGGCGCGGCGCGACCCCAATCGACGGCGAGACAGTCAGCCACGATTGCCTCCGCGGAACGGCAGCAACTGGTAGACGGCGGTGGCCTGCTCCAGCTCACGCGCCTTGGTGTAGGTGACTTCGATCCGCAAGCGCTCGCCGTCGGCTTGCACGTCCACCGCGTTGACCATCACCTGGCCGTTGAGGAAGTTCTGCAGC
>JAJTHJ010000320.1 GCA_021298875.1 Burkholderiales bacterium
ACCCCGGCTGGGGTTGGGACGAGGTGCTGCCGCTCTTCAAGGCGCACGAGGACTACTACGCGGGCGCCGACGAGTTGCACGGTGCGGGCGGCGAATGGCGGGTGGAAAAGCCGCGCGTGCGCTGGCGCATCCTGGAAGCCTTTCGCGCCGCCGCGGGCGAGTGCGGCATCCCGGCGAGCGACGACTTCAACCGCGGCAACAACCTGGGCTGCGGCTACTTCGACGTGAACCAGCAGGCCGGCGTGCGCTGGAACACCGCCAAAGCGTTTCTGCGCCCGGCCAAGCGGCGCCGCAACCTGAAAGTCTTCACCGACACGCAGGCCACCTGGCTGCGCTTCGACGGCAAGCGCTGCGTTGGCGTGGAGGTGCTGCGCGACGGCGCGGCCGAGTTCATCGCCGCGCGCGCCGAAGTGCTGCTGGCGGCCGGCGCGGTGGCCACGCCGCAGTTGCTGGAACTGTCCGGCATCGGCGACCCGCGCTTATTGCAACAACACGGCATCGCGGTGACGCACGCGCTGCCCGGCGTCGGCAACAACCTGCAAGACCACTTGCAGTTGCGCATGGCCTTCAAGGTGCAGGGCGTGCCCACGCTCAACACGCTCGCGGGCAGCCTGCTCGGCAAGGCCGCGATGGCGCTGCAATACCTGGCGACTCGCAGCGGCCCGCTGGCGATGAGTCCGAGCCAGCTCGGCGCCTTTGCGCATTCGAGCGCAGACGTGCTGCGCCCCGACCTTGAATACCACGTGCAGCCGCTATCGCTCGACAAGTTCGGCGAGCCGTTGCACCCGTTCAGTGCCTTCACCGCGTCGGTGTGCAACCTGCGGCCGGCCTCGCGCGGCAGCGTGCACATGAAGGGCGCCGACCCGCTGGCCGCGCCCGCGATCGCACCCAACTACCTGGCGGCCGAAGCGGATCGCCGCGTGGCCGCCGCCGCGCTGCGGCTGACGCGCCGCATCGCCGCCAGCCCGGCGCTCGCGCCCTACGCCCCCGAGGAGTTCAAACCGGGCATCGAGTTCCAGAACGACGAAGACCTCGCCCGCGCCGCCGGCGAGATCGGCACCACGATCTTCCACCCGGTGGGCACTTGCAAGATGGGCCCCGCCGCCGACCCGCAGGCCGTCGTCGGTGCCGACTTGCGCGTGCACGGCATCGAGGGCCTGCGCGTGATCGACGCCTCGGTGATGCCCACCATCACCTCGGGCAACACCAACGCGCCGACGCTGATGATTGCGGAGCGGGGGGCGGGGTTGGTGCGGCAGGGCGAGTGCGCTTGATCCACTTGCTTGTGCATGGTGCAAATTACAATAGAATGCAAGCGTTTTCCGAATTGGATACGAGCAATGACGACGGCGACGTTGGATAGCGCGCAAGTGCGCGAATTCGTATCGAACAAAGCCATCCGCGCCGCCGCCATCGTCGGCGAGCCGGGCGGCTGGTCGGTGCGTCTGCGGCATGGTCGCGCAGACAAGGCGCTGGCTGCGCAGCGGTCGGGGCGTGTGCGCCTGTGGCGTTCGCTCGACCGCTGTGTGGCCTACCTCAAGGACGAACTCGGCATTGCCGTGATCGACGGCATCGATGCTCGCCGCTACGAGCCGGGCGTCGGCGGTGCCAAGCGCCCGGATCGTGCGCGCGCGCTTAGGCGTGCGCATGCAGCGGCGGAGTACGACGCGTGGTTCCGCGAGCAAGTGGCGCTGGGGGTCGCGCAGGCCGACCGCGGTGAAGTCGTCGATCACGCCGTGATCGTCGAAGACAGCCGGCGCCAGCGCGAGCGACTGCTGGCCGCCGCCAAAGCACGCGCTGCCCAGCGTTGACCGTGCGTGTCGTTTGGACGACCCGCGCGCGCGTCGACCGCGAGCAAGCGATCGAGTACATCGCCGCCGACGCGCCGCTCGCCGCGGCGGGCCAGCTGGACCACATCCTGGCTCAAACCGAGCGATTGGCCGAGTATCCGAAGCTTGGCCGACCGGGTCGCGTCCGCGGCACACGGGAACTTGTAATCGCGCATACGCCGTTCTTTGTCGCGTACCGCGCGAACGTGGATGCCGTTACGGTCTTGCGGCTGCTGCATGGGGCGCAGCAGTGGCCCACGAGTGGATGACCCGTAAGCAGTCGATGGGTATGGGTTGGTCGGACCGCGCTTGGCCGCTACCCCGCAATGCCAGCGAGAACGTTGAATCGCATCAGCGTCCCAAACTGACGGTTTCTGGCGAGCTGTCGCTCCGTTGACCGACGTGATAGGCCCGCAAAGGCGCTAATCCGTCAGTCGGAGCAACCATGCGCCGATCCGATAGAGGTCGTACAGCAGGTAAGCCAGTACCAGGATGACCACCGTCGCGATGCCGACAACGATCAAGAGGTCGCGCACCCTGGCGAGCAGCGAGGCGCGCGGCCCGATGGCGCCTTCGTCACTTGGCGCGCGCACATCGTCAGGCGACCGTGCCCGACTGAACATCGGCAGGTCTTTGGGTCGCGCAATCCGCAAAACCTGCTCATCGCTCGCCTCAACAATGCGCTGGTCATCGCGTCTCGCCCGTGCTCGCAAGGCTTGGATTTCGAGTTGAAGCTTTTCGTTTTCTAGCCGGAGCTTCTTTACCTGCCGCAGCTGGATAGCAAAGCCGACGATGCCAGCCACAGGGCCGGCGGTCGCTAGCGCCAGAAGCCAAATGGTTGAGTAGTCCACGCTGCCCTCGTGAGGTAGCACGCGCACTTCGATTGAGTCGCTTACGCCGCCTTCCGCACCGCCGCCCGCGCCACCACCGCACCCAACCTCTGCTCCTCGCTCGGCATCAGCACGCGGATGCTTGGGAAGTACCCCTGGTACACCACGCCGTGCAGCTCGACTTTGCTCTGCACGCGCAGGTAGCGAATCAGGTAATCGACGATGTTCTCGTTGATCACCTGGCCGGGCACCAGCACCGGAATGCCGGGCGGGTAGGGGACGATCTGGTCGGCGCAGATGCGGCCCAGCAGCGCCGCGTTGGGCCGGTCGTCGTCGTCCAATAGCGGCAGCAACTCGCCGCTGGCGTAGTAGGCGTCGCGCGGCAGGCAGGCGAGTTCCGTAAACGCGGGCAGGTCGGGGGTGCGGTACAGCCGGCGCGGGGCGCGCTTCTCGCGCGCGATGCGCATCAGCGCGTCGTACAGGCGCGAGCACTTGGAGCGCGTGGTGCCCACCGTCAGCAACAGCGTGATGGTGTTGAAGGTGCTCTTCTCGATCGTGATGTTGAAGCGGGTGTAAAGCTCCTGCTGCAACTCATCGACCGTCATCCCGCAGGCGGAGATGTCCACCGTGATCTTGGTCGGGTCGAGGCGAATGCCGTCGCCGGCGACTTGCGGCGGCAGCAGGTCGGGCAGATCCAGCACGCGGAAGGCCTCGGTCGAGTTGATCTGCTTGCGCAGTTCGGCCGCCAGCATCAGCGTGCGCTCCAGCAGCTTGTAGCCCTCCATCACCGCCTGTTTGCGGCTCACGTCCAGGCTCGCGATCATGCTGTACATCGGGCTGGTGGAGGTGTGCATGTTGAAATTCTCGCGGAACAGGTGTTCCTTGAAGCCGGGGTCGTTCACGTGGATGAACGCGGCTTGCGAGAAGGCCGACAGCGTCTTATGCGCGGATTGCGTGACGTAGTCCGCGCCGCACTCCAGTGCGGTCGGCCGCAGGTCGGGGTGGAAGCGCGCGTGGGAAAACCAGGCCTCGTCGATCAGCACCTTGATGTTGCGCGCGTGCGCGGCGTCGATGATGGGCTTCAAGTCGTAGCACAGACCGTCGTAGGTGCAGGAAGTCAGCACCAGAAGTTGCGCGTCCGGGTGCTGCTCGATCGCCCGCAGGATCGTCTTCTTGGGCACGGGGCCGAAGACGCCGTACTGCGTGTTGACGGAAGAATCCAGATAAATCGGCCGCGCGCCCGACAGCACCACGCCATGGTGCACGCTCTTGTGGCAGTTGCGGTCGAGCAGCAGCTTCTCGCCCGGCGCGATCTCGGTTTGCAGGATCACCTTGTTGGCGGTCGAGGTGCCGTTGGTCGCAAAAAACGTGCGACGCGCGCCAAAAGCCTTGGCCGCCATCTGCTGCGCCTCGGCGATGACGCCGGTGGGTTCCATCAACGAGTCGAGTTGCTTGACCGACACCGACAGGTCGGCATCGAACACATGCTCGCCCATGAACTCGTGGAACTCGCCCACCCAGGGGCTGCCGCGCAACGAGTCGCCACTCGAATGCCCCGGCGTGTGCCAGGCGTCTTTGGCGGCCAGCACGTAGCTTTTCAGCGCGTCGTAAAACGGCGTGCGAGCGCGCTCGGCAATCTGCGCATTGAGGATGCGGTACATGCCGCGGTAGTCGCGCTCCTCGCGGTAAAAGTAGCCGTCCACCGCCTCGGCAAAGAGGTTGTCCACCACCTGATCTTCCTTTTCCTTTTCGATCAGGATGTAGATGTCCAGCTCCGGCCGCAGCGCGGTGATCTTCTGCACGAGCTTGATCGCGGTCATTTGCAGCGTGCGCGGCGCCTCCTTGACCGGGCCGTTGCGCGTGGCGGCGCGGCGGGCGGTCTCCTGCACGCTGTAGAGCTTGTCGTCGACGATCACGCACTGGATGTCGCCGTCGCGCTCGATCTGCTGCAAGCCGTCGCGCGCGGTCAGCGCACCGATGAAGACGAGGCCGAAGGGGTTGTCCAGCGTGCGGGCGGCGGCGTTCAAGCCCTTCAACAGCTCGCGCAGGATCAGTGCCTCGTCGTTGATCACGAGCACCTTGGAGACGGGTTTGGCGGACATGCGTCGGCCCTTGCGGGTGGGGTTGCGGACAGCCCGCGTTTATGCGCGCATCGGCGTGCAAACGCAAGCGGCGGGCGGCTCGCGCGACATGCGTCGATACAATTCGCGCTGCCGTTGTCGTGCCGGCGCTGCATTCGACGGCGGTCGGCGCCGGCGACTCTCTCCCGATGGCCGATCCCCTCGTCCCGCCCCCCGCGCACGGCACCAAGCCGCGCGAGTTCTTCATCCACGGCGTGACCGGCGACGGCCGGCGCTTTCGCCCCAGCGATTGGGCCGAGCGCCTGTGCAGCGTGCTCGCGCCGTATCGGCCCGGCGGGGCGGCCGCCGGGCGGGCGGGAATGCTTGGCTACTCGCCTTACGTCCGGCCGCTGACGGTGGGCAACGTCAAGTGTGTGGTGGTCGATGAGCGGCTGCGCGAGATCGAGCCGCTGGCCTTCGACTTCGCGCTCAACTTCGCGCGCGACAACGACTTGCCGGTGACGGAGGGGTGCTCGCTGCCCTGACCGCGGGCTGTCGACCCGAGTGCAGCGAGGGTCCTGCTGTTTGCATTGCCCAACAACGGATTCCTCGCTGCGCTCGGAATGACAGAGCTGAGCACCAACGAAAACGGGCCCCGCAGGGCCCGTCGTCCGGAATCGGCGAAACGCAGCTTTACGCCATCGCCTTGATCGCCGCCGCCAGCCGGCTCTTGTTGCGGGCGGCTGTGTTCTTGTGGAGCACCTTCTTGTCGGCGACCGAGTCGATGGTGCTCATCGACTTGCGGAAGACTTCCGTCGCAGCGGCCTTGTCGCCGGCGGCGACGGCCTTGCGGACCGCCTTGATCGCACTGCGCGCCTTGGAGCGCAGGGAGGTGCTGTGCGCGTTGCGCGCGACCGACTGCTCGGCGCGCTTGCGGGCTTGTTTACTGTTGGCCATGACTGATGGGTTCCGTAACTTGGAGTCTCGGGCGGGCCGCGGGGCGCAAGGCCCGCGCAGCGCGAAAGCCCTAAACTATACCAGCCTCATCGGGCGTGTTCACATTCGCTTCACCCGGCCGCGCGACGCTGCGGCCCGTCAGCCACTCTCGGATATCCCGCTTGAACCTGCTCCGCGCCGCCGCCAACGTCAGCGGCCTGATCCTCGTGTCGCGCGTGCTCGGCCTGGCGCGCGAGGTGATCGTTGCGCGCATCTTTGGCGCCGGTGCCGAGATGGACGCCTTCAACGTCGCCTTCCGGTTGCCGAATCTGTTGCGGCGGTTGTTTGCCGAAGGCGCGTTCACCCAGGCTTTCGTGCCGATCCTCTCGGACGTGCGCAAGCGCGAGGGCGAAGCGCGCACGCGCGATCTGCTGTCGCACGTCGCCTCGCTATTGGCCGCCGCGTTGCTGGTGGTGTCGCTGCTCGGCGTGCTCGCCGCACC
>JAJTHJ010000221.1 GCA_021298875.1 Burkholderiales bacterium
CGCGCGCGTG
Source organism: Burkholderiales bacterium (assembly GCA_021298875.1). Classification (GTDB taxonomy): domain Bacteria; phylum Pseudomonadota; class Gammaproteobacteria; order Burkholderiales; family Burkholderiaceae_F; genus JAJTHJ01. The sequence goes on from JAJTHJ010000221.1 coordinate 11, forward strand.
GCTCGGCCAGCCGCGCGCGCACCTGCTCGACGGTGCGCGAGTGCGCGTTGCGCACGGTGACCAGCAGCCGGTCGAAGACGAAGAAGGTGATCGGGCGGGTGACGATCTCCTGCAACTGCAAGCCGGTCGTCTTCCGCGGCGGCGTGGCCGCCGGCGTCTCGCCGGTGGCGAGCTTGCGGAAGATCAGCATGTCGTACTGCGCGGTGGCCTCGAAGTACGACGGGTGTTGCAGGTTGCCGGCGTCTTGCAGGTGCAGGTCGTAGATGGGCGTGCCGGTCAGGCGGGCCACCGTCTGCCGCAGCGCCTCGGGCTCGGCGGCAAAGGCGTCGTGCGTGAGGTCGAGCCAGAGGAAGCCGGGCTCGGCGATGGCCTCGGGGATCGCCGCCAGCGCGACGGCTTGATCTGAAGAGATGTGGAGGATGGTGGCGTCCATGACTGCCTGTCGGAGTTGAGACGCTCGGGTGCTTGCCGGCGGTCTTCCCTCACCCGGCGCTTCGCGCCACCCTCTCCCGAGGGGAGAGGGTTTGTCCTTCCCCCCTCTCCCCCCGGGAGAGGGGCTGGGGGTGAGGGAGGAATCTGCCCAACGGAGTACGGCGCAGCCTCGCTGCCTACGCCCCCTCCTTCAACCACCGCGCCACCGTCAGCGCAAAGTAGGTCAGCACCCCGTCCGCCCCCGCGCGCTTGAAGGCGAGCAGCGCTTCCATCACGACCTTCTTCTCGTCCAGCCAGCCGTTGCGCGCGGCGGCAAGGAGCATCGAATACTCGCCGCTGACCTGATACGCATAGGTCGGCGCGCGGAACTCGTCCTTCACGCGGCGAATGATGTCCAGATACGGCATGCCGGGCTTGACCATCACCATGTCGGCACCCTCGGCCAGATCGAGGCCCACTTCCCACAGGGCTTCGTCGCTGTTGGCCGGGTCCATCTGGTAGACGGCCTTGTTGCTCTTGCCGAGGTTGCCGGCCGAGAGGACCGCGTCGCGGAACGGCCCGTAAAACGCGCTCGCGTACTTGGCCGCGTAGGCCATGATCCGCGTGTGAATGTGGCCGTTGGCTTCCAGCGCGCTGCGGATCGCGCCGATGCGGCCGTCCATCATGTCGCTCGGCGCCACGATGTCCACGCCGGCGGCGGCGTGACACAACGCCTGCTGCACCAGCACTTCGACCGTTACGTCGTTCAGGATGTAGCCGGTGTCGTCGATCAGCCCGTCCTGGCCGTGCGTGGTGTAGGGGTCGAGCGCGACATCGGTCATCACGCCCAGTTCGGGCAGGTGCTTCTTCAATGCCTGCACCGCGCGCGGCACCAGGCCGTCGAGGTTGGTCGCCTCGCGCCCGTCGGCAGTCTTGCGCGTGCCGTCCAGCGCCGGGAACAGCGCCAGCACCGGGATGCCGAGCCGCGCAGCTTCTTCCGCCACCGGCAGCAGCAGGTCGAGCGACAGCCGCTCCACATCGGGCATCGACGCCACCGGCTCGCGCCGCCGCTCGCCCTCGACGATGAATACCGGGTAGATCAGATCGTCGACGTTGACGCGGTGCTCGCGCATCAGCCGGCGCGAGAAATCGTCGCGCCGCATCCGGCGCATCCGAACCGAGGGGTACTGGCCAAGAATCTTCATGCGGGAAATTCCCAAGTAGGCAAATGCGGCAGGCTTCACGACACTGAGAGCGACGACCTCATCGTCCCCCGCTTCTCCTCCCTGAGCGGGCGTATTTCGGCTCCGGATTTTCCGGGGCCATTTTTTTGCCGGTCGATGATACGGCGCGTTGTCGCTATCGAACACCGCTCCGCGCAAGCCTCGGGACGACAGGCGCAAGGTCAAGCCGGCAGCATCGACCGCAACGCCAGCCGCAGTTCCGCCAGGCCCGTGCGCTTGAGCGCGGAAAAAAGCTGCACCGAGGTCGGCATCGGCAAGGCCTCGGCGCGCGACTCGGCCAAGGCGAGTGCGGCAGCGCGCTCGGCCTGCGTCAGCTGGTCGGACTTGTTGAGCAGCAGGTGCAGCCGCAGCCGATCGGCGTCTTCGCGGCCGGTGAGCCAGGCGAGCAGCTCTTCGTCGGCGCCCTTGAAGGGGTGGCGCGCATCCATCACCAGCAGCACGCCGGCCAGCATCCGCCGCGTGTGCAGGTAGCCGCCCACGAGTTGGTCCCAGCGCGCGCGGGTGGCATGGTCTACCTTGGCAAAGCCGTAACCGGGCAGATCGACCAGGTAGGCCACCGGCTGCCGCTCGCGCCCGGCGCCGGGCTGCGACAGCTCGAAGAAGTTGAGCATCTGCGTGCGCCCCGGCGTCTTGCTGGCGTGCGCCAACTGCCGCCGGTTGGCGAGCACGTTGATGGTGCTCGACTTGCCGGCGTTGGAGCGGCCGACCACCGCAACTTCCGGCAGCATCCCGAGCGCGGCGCGCTGCAACTGCTCGCCTTCGGCCACCGAGGTGACGTAGCGTGCAGACTCCAGCAGCGGGTCGGCTTCGACGGGGGCAGGATGGTCGCGCACTTGGGTAAAATCCGCTGCTCGCTGATTCGGGGGCAGCTTACCCGAGCGTATTCCCGATTCGGCCCGCCTTCCTTGCGCACGAAAGTTTCCTCCATGACTCGCATTCCCGGTCGCCGACTCCTCGCCGCTGCGGCGCTGACCTTTCTGGCTTCGGGCGCCGCGCTGGCGCAGGACAAGTCCGCCGCACCGGCCCGGCCGGACGCGGCCAAGGGCCAGGCCATCGCCGCCGGCGCTTGCGCTGCCTGCCACGGCGCCGACGGCAACTCGCTGATCGCCACCAACCCGATACTGGCCGGCCAGCATGCCGAGTACCTGGTCAAGCAGTTGAACGACATGGCCAAGCCCGCCACCGCCGCCGACGCGCGCGTTGCCCCGGCGATGACGGCCTTTGCCACGATGCTGTCGCCCGAAGACAAACGCAACGTGGCGGCGTGGTACGCGGCGCAGAAGCACAAAGACAACGTCGCCCGCAACAAGGACACAGTGGCCCTCGGCCGGCAGATCTATCGCGCCGGCATCCCGGAGAAGAACGTGCCGGCCTGCGCCGGCTGCCACAGCCCCAACGGTGCCGGCATCCCCATCCAGTACCCGCGCCTGTCGGGGCAGTGGGCCGAATACTCCGAGGCGCAACTCAAGGCCTTTCGCGATGGCACGCGCCGCAATAGCGCGCAGATGAGCGCGATCGCGGCGCGCCTGTCGGATGCCGAGATGAAGGCGGTTTCCGACTTCATGGCCGGCCTGAAGTAGGTCGCGCGGCGCACCACCGATACCGGACGGCCCGCTCGCGGGCCGTTCGTTTTTCTGGAGTTCGACGATGCACGGGATCAAGGCCACCGACGCCGGCCGCAGCATCGACTGGGGCAAGACCTCGGCCGACTACGCGCAGCACCGCCCCGGCCCGCCGGAGAGTTTCTGCGCGCGCTTGGCGGCGCTGGGTGTAGGGCTGCCGGGGCAGAGGATTCTCGATCTCGGCACCGGTACGGGTTTGCTTGCACGGCGGTTTGCGCAAGCGGGCTGCCGGGTTGCGGCGAGCGATGTTTCGGCCGGGCAGATCGGGGCGGCACGTGCGCTGGCGGCCGAGCAGGGACTGGAGATCGATTTCCGCGTGGCGGCGGCCGAGGAGTCGGTGTTTGCTACCGCGAGCTTCGACGCGATTACCGCCAACCAGTGCTGGCTGTACTTCGATGTCGAGCGCGTGGCGCCGGAAATCAAACGACTGTTGGCGCCGGGCGGCGTGCTGGTCACCAGCCACTTTTCCTGGCTGCCGCGGCTCGACCCGATCGCCGCGGCGAGCGAGGCCTTGGTGCTGCGCTTCAATCCCGATTGGGGCGGTGCGGACTGGGCGGGCACGATCCCGCCGCTGCCCAAGTGGGCCGAAGGCCGTGCACGGTTGCGCGCGATGTTCTGGTACGACGAGCTGATCGCCTTCACGCGCGAGGCTTGGCGCGGCCGCATCCGCGCCTGCCGCGGAATCGGTGCGACCTTGAGTGACGCGCAGGTCGCCGCCTTCGACGCCGAGCACGATGCGCTGCTGGCGCGGATCGCCGGCGAGACGTTTACCGTGCTGCATCGGATCGATGCGCACGTGTTCGACTTCAATGAAGACTGAGCGCGGATCGAAACGGCGTCGCCTTCGTCATGAGCCTTCCCTCACCCCAACCCCTCTCCCGGGGGGGCGGAGCCGGGAATTCGCAAAGCGTCAGCTTTGCGCCGGCGAAGCGACGCGCGCCTGCCAGCGCGCGGCTACGGGGCTTTCAACCCTCCCCCCTCGGGGGAGGGTGACCGCGACAGCGGCCGGGTGAGGGAAGACCGCTGGCTCGGAGCCGTGCGCGACAAACCGCTTACGGCTTCTTCGCCGCCGGCGCCGCGGGCGCTGCGGGTGCCGGCGCGGCCGCTGCCACCTTTGTCCCCGGCTTGACCGACTGCCACTTCACCGCCGCCAGTTCACCCTGGCGCGCGTAGTCGAGCGCTTCGCCGAGGATGCGGGCGGCTTCCTGCGGGGCGTGGAAGCCCATCGAGTTCTCGGCCGCGATGAAGTCCAGCCGCCACTGCGCCTTGCGTTGCAGCTCCAGCGCGTCCTTCAACTGCTCGGGTGTCGCGCCGTCCTTCTTGGCGGCGTTGATCGTGTCGATCAGCGCGACGATCGCCACACCGCCGCGCTGCATCAGATCGAAGTTGCGTTGCTGGATCAGATCGACGCGCGCCTTGATCTCCGACTCCGACTGCTTGTGGCAGGTCTGGCAGGCGTTGCTGATGTTGAGCAGCGGGCTGCGTACCCAGTGGTCGGAGATCTTGCTCGCCCCGTCGCGCTGGTAGGGCATGTGGCAGTCGGCGCAGGCCACGCCGGCTCTAGCGTGCACGCCCTGGCTCCACAGTTCGAACTCCGGATGCTGCGCCTTGAGGATCGGCGCGCCGGTCTCCGCGTGCTTGTAGTCGAAGAAGCGCTCGCCGTCGGCGAACTTGGTGCTGTCCCAGAACGCTTCCTGCTGCTCGACCTTCAGCCCCTTGCCCCAGGGGAAGGTGAGCGGCATCTTCGACGAGCAGTAGTACTCGACGTGGCACTGCGCGCAGACGTAGGAGCGCATTTCCGTGCGGGTGGCATCGGCGTTGGGGTCGTAGGGCTTGGCCTTGTCGGTGGCGCGCCAGCGCTCGATCGACGGCGCGAACGGGGTCGGCTCACCGCTCACCGCCAGTGCCTGGATGCCGGCGATGAAGCCCGGCCGCGTGACGATCAGCTTCATCGTGTTGGGGTCGTGGCAGTCGGCGCAGGTGACCGGGTGCGCGTGGCCCATGTCGTGCAACTTCTTGTTCAGATCCTTGTACGAGAACTTGTAGCTCGCCTCCAGGCCCTTGGCCGCGTCGCCGTTGCCGAGTTCGCGATACAGCGGCATCACCGCCGCGTGGCAGTGCAGGCAGGAGCCGGTCTGCGGCTTGGTCAGGCGCTCCGTCTGCTCCTGGTCTTGCAGCATGTAGGCGTGGCCGCGGCGGTCGCGGTAGTCGATGGAGAACGCGTAGCCCAAGAACATCTTTTTCAGCCACGGGTCGCGCTCGATTTTTTCTTCCGGCAGCGCCTCGCTGCCGCCGTGGCCGCCAAAGCGCGTGCGCGTGGCTTGCGCAGTCAGCTTGTACGAGTCGTACTGCTTGGGCCAGTTCACGCCCCAAGGCGCGGGGTCGGTGGTGTCGGCGGTGACCTTGACCAGCGGCGTGGTCGCGGTGACCGCCTCCTGTTTGCGGGTCGAGATGTTGGCGAGCAGCATCGCCACGCCGGCGGCCACCAACGCGACCACGGCCGCGACGATCAGCACCGACGCGGTGGAAAGGCCGCGCAGCTTGGATGGAACGGTGTGAATGCGGGTTTTCACGACAACCTCCGGGGGGAAATCGAATCGAATCGGATCAACGATTGGGGCCGCCCAGCCCGGCGCGCTCGCCGTGGCCGACGGTTTGATGGCAATGAACACAGGGCACGTCGTCCGCGCCGCCGCTGACCGCCGATGGGTGCAGCAGCCCTTGGTGGCAGGCGACGCAGTTTTCTTGAAGGACGCGCGCGTTGGCGGGCTTGATGGCGATCGGCTCGTGGAAGTCTTGCAGCGTGAACGCCTTGGAGTGGTGCCAGCCGTTTAACGCCTTGACCGTGTACTTGCCGATAAGATCGTGCGGCAGATGGCAGTCGGCGCAGGTGGCCACGTGATGGTGGCCCGACTTGACCCACGAGTCGTACTGCGGCTGCATGATGTGGCAGTTCACGCACACCTTGGGGTCGGAGCTCATGTACGAGAGCCCCTCCGCGTAGACGAAGGTGTAGCCGCCGATGCCGATCAGCGCGCCCGCGGCGATGGCGAGCGCCAGCAAAGCGGTGCGGCGCGCGATGCCGCGTTGGCGAGACGCTTGACCCATTTTCGCGAGGCTCCTGCGCGTTGTGCATTGCGATGGAGCGAACGCTATGGGCGCGCGAGCGGCGCGGAAATACCCCTTTCGGATAGCTTTGATGCAGCGCAAGAGCGGGGGCAGCGCGCCTTACGCCGTCGGCCAGGGCGACGGCGGGTTACAGCCCCTCAGTCCCGCCCGTACACGTCGTTGGTCTGCTGGCTCACCCGCACGAAGGTCGTGCGCTTGGACAGCTCCTTCAGCCGCCGCGCGCCCACGTAGGTGCAGGCCGAGCGCACGCCGCCGAGGATCTCCTGCGCGGTATTGGCCACCGGGCCGCGGTAGGGCACCAGCACTTCCTTGCCCTCGGCGGCGCGGTACTCGGCGACACCGCCGGCGTACTTCTCCATCGCCGCGCGGCTCGACATGCCGTAGAAGCGCTTGAACTTCTCGCCCTGGCGCTCGACGAGTTCGCCGCCCGACTCGTCGTGCCCGGCGAACATGCCGCCCAGCATCACGAAGTCGGCGCCGCCGCCGAAAGCCTTGGCCACGTCGCCTGGCGTGGTGCAGCCGCCGTCGGCGCAGATCAGGCCGCCCAGGCCGTGCGCGGCGTCGGCGCACTCGATCACCGCCGACAACTGCGGGTAGCCCACACCGGTCAGCTTGCGCGTCGTGCACACCGAGCCCGGCCCGATGCCGACTTTGACGATGTCCGCGCCGGACAGGATCAGCTCTTCCGTCATCTCCCCGGTGACCACGTTGCCGGCCATGATGACAATCTGCGGATACGCCGCGCGGATGCGCGTGACGAAGGTGACGAAGTTCTCGTGGTAGCCGTTGGCGACATCGATGCACACGTAGCGCACGTGCTCGCCGGCGGCGGCCATCACTTCGTCGAACTTCTTCTCATCGGCCTTGGTGATGCCGATCGAATAAAACGCTGCCGACGGCCGCGTTAGCGCCCGGAAGAAGCTCACGTACTGCTCGACCGAGTAGTGCTTGTGCAGCGCGGTCGAGAGGCCAAAGCCGGCGAGCGCCTGCGCCATCTCGAAGGTGCCCGTCGCATCCATGTTGGCCGCCATGATCGGGATGCCGTGGTACTTCTCCGGCGAGTGGCGGAAGGCGAACTCGCGCCGGGTATCCACGTCCGAGCGCGAGGTGAGCGTGGAGCGCTTGGGGCGGATCAGCACGTCCTTGAAGTCGAGCTTGAGTTCGTGTTCGATGTGCATGGGGCAGGGTCCTTGCGAAGCGCGGTCAGTCTAAGCCGGGCGCAGCTGGCGGCGCGGCGGGCGCGGTTCGTCGCACAGCGCCCGCGGCTGGCGTCGCGGCGTTATGGTGAGTTCCTTACTTGTCGGGGGTGGCCGCTCGTGAAGACCTTGTTTGCCGTCGTTGCCGCCTGCGCCGTTCTGGTGCCGGAACCGTATTTGCGGCGAGCGCTTTCGGGGCTGCCCCTGGACGACGGGCTTGCGCCGTTTAGTGCGCGAAACTAGCTTTGACGGGGGCGAGCGATGCAAACGGTCATCGACTTCGAACCGACCGACGTGTGGCGGCACTGGGGCCCCATCTTCTCGTGGCTCTGGTGGCGCCGGCGTACCGTGCTCCTCGGTTCGCTCTGCGGGCTGCTGTCGGCGGTGTTGGCGATCGTGGTCGGAGTGACAGCCGGCGAACTGGCGCGCGGCGTTCGTGTGTTCGTCGACTTGGCGGGGTTCGGGCTGGTTGTGCTCGCCGGTCCGCCCGCCATCACGACTTGGCTGAGTGGCAAAGCGCTGCCCGCACGCTGGCGCCCTGCGGTGTTGGGCGTAGTGGTCGTGCTGCAAGCGGCAATCGCCGTCGCGCTCTACCCTTGGTGGTCGGAGGGCGTCAAGACGGTCATTCCGACCGAGCCCAACAAGGCGGTTGTCTTTGTGGGGAGCGTGAGCCTGCGAGGGGACGACGGCAAGACGGGTCTCACATCCGACCGCGACACCATAACGGGTCTGCCTAAGGGAGAAGAGGGTCCGGGTAACTGGTTGTTCGATGCCGGACGGGTCGCACTCATTTTCTGGCTGGCCGGCGGCTTTGCGTTGCTGGCTTACTTCCCGCAACAGCGCCGCCTCGCCGAAGCCCAGCGCCGCCGCGAACTCGCTGCGGCACAAGCGGCGCGGCGTGAGGCGGAGCTGAAGCTGTCGGTGCTCGCCGCGCAAGTGGAACCGCATTTTCTGTTCAACACACTGGCCGGTGTGCGGGGCGCGGTGGCGAGCGACCCGGCGCGCGCGGTGACGCTGATCGACCGGTTGGCCGATTATCTGCGGCTGACGATCCCGCGGTTGCGCGCGGACGCGCAGGCGGCGGGCGCCACGCTTGGCGGGCAACTGGAGATCGTCGAGGCCTATCTGGCGCTGATCCACGCGCGGCTGCCGCGGCTGGCCTATTCGGTGCAGGTGACGCCGGAACTGGCCGCTGCGCGCTTCCCGCCGCTGATGCTGATCTCGCTCGCGGAAAACGCGGTCAAACACGGCATCGAACCTAAGGTCGGGCCGGCGCGGATCGAGGTGACCGCGCAGCGCGAGGGCGACGCGCTGGTGGTCGCGGTCTGCGACGACGGCGTGGGCTTTGCCGCCACCGGTAGCGGCGCCGGGCTGGGCCTGGCCAACATCCGCGAGCGGCTGGTGCAGATCTACGGCGACCGCGCGGCGCTGACGCTGACCGCCCGCGACTCGGGTGGAGTCTGTGCGACGATTTCCGTGCCTTACGAACTCGCTTCCGATGCCGACCGCGATCCTCGCTGAAGACGAAGACCTGCCGCGCGCCGATCTGCGCGCGCTGCTGGCGCAACTGTGGCCGCAACTGGACATCGTCGCCGAGTGCGAAGACGGTCCCGCGGCGGCGCGCGCGCTGGCGGAACTCGCGCCGGACATCGCCTTCCTCGACATCCGGATGCCGGGGTTGGACGGGCTGCAACTGGCTAAGCTCGCGGCCGGCCGCTGCCACGTGGTGTTCACCACCGCCTACGACCAGCATGCGCTGGCCGCCTTCGACGCCGGGGCGGTCGATTACCTGTTGAAGCCGGTGCAGCGCGAGCGCCTCGCCGCCGCGCTCGACCGACTGCGGCAGCGGCTGGCGGCGCGCTTGCCCGCGGCGGACTTGACGCCGCTGCTGGCCGCGCTGGGGCAGCAATCCGCGCCGCAGCGGCTGCGCTGGATTTCCGCCAGCGTGGGCAACGCGATCAAGCTCTTTTCGATCGACGAGGTGATCTACTTCGAGTCCGACGACAAGTACACGCGGGTCGTCACCGCCGGCGACGAAGCGCACGTACGCACGCCGCTCAAACAACTGATGGACGGGCTGGAGCCCGAGGTCTTCTGGCAGGTCAATCGCGGTCTGGTGGTGCGCGCCACCGCGATCCGCCGCGCGCTGCGCGACGAGCTGGGCCGCATCACGCTGGAACTCGCCGGCCGGCCCGAGCGGCTGCCGGTATCGCGCGCGTATCAGGGACGATTCAAGCCGATGTAGTCCGTTGTGCGGCGCCGTCGGCCGGCGCGGTTATGCTCGCGCGCCCGGTAACCACGCGCCAATGATTCGCATAGCCACCTTGAACGTCAACGGCATCCGCTCCGCCGCCGGCAAGGGGCTCGAGCCCTGGATCGCGCGCACCGTGCCCGACGTACTGTGCCTGCAAGAGGTCAAGGCGCACGAGGTCGACATCCCGGAGCGGCTGCGCTTCCCCGACGGGCTGCACGTTTACTTTCACTGCGCGCAGAAGAAGGGCTACGCGGGCACCGCGCTCTATGCCAAGCGCGAGCCGCGGCGCGTGCAACTGGGCTTCGGTGTGCCGGAGTTCGACGACGAGGGCCGCTACGTCGAGGCGGAGTTCCGCGAGCTCACCGTGATCAGCGTGTACTTTCCGTCGGGATCGTCCGGGCCGCACCGGCAGGCGTCCAAAGACCGCTTTCTCGACGTCTTCCCCGAGCATCTGGCCCGGCTGCGCGCGAGCGGCCGCGAGGTCGTGCTGTGCGGCGACGTGAACATCGCGCACCGCGAGATCGATCTGAAGAACTGGCGCAGCAACCAGAAGAACTCCGGCTTCCTGCCGCATGAGCGGGCGTGGCTGACGCGCCTGTTCGACGAGGCGGGCTGGGTCGATGTGTTCCGGCGCCTCGATCCGCGGCCCGAGCAATACACCTGGTGGAGCAATCGCGGCGCCGCGTGGGACAAGAACGTCGGCTGGCGGATCGACTACCAGATCGCCACGCCCGGCATCGCAGCGCGCGCGCGGCACGCGGAGATCTACTTGCGCCAACGCTTCTCCGACCACGCGCCGCTCGTCATCGACTACACGGGGCGGCTGTGATCAAGCTCAAGCGCGGCGCAGCCGTCGCCTGGGGCCTGGTCACCGCAGCGCTGCTCGCGCTGTTTGCTTGGATGCTCGTGCAGTGGGCGCCGCCGGCGGTGCCGCGAAAGCTGACGATGAGCACCGGCCCGGCCGACGGCGCCTATCACGCCGACGCGCTGCGCTACCGGACGTTCCTGGCGCGTTACGGCATCGAGCTGGAGTTGCGCCCTTCGGCCGGCGCGGCCGAGAACCTGTCGCGCCTGCTCGATCCCGCCAGCGGCGTGGATGCCGCCTTCGTCCAAAGCGGGCTGGCCAACGAGCACAACGCGCCGGGCGTGGTGTCGCTGGGCGCGATGTTCTACGAGCCGATCTGGGTGTTTTATCGCGGCGCGGAGACGGTCGATCGGATCGCCCAGTTACGCGGCAAGCGCGTGGCGATCGGTCGCCCGGGCAGCGGCACCCTTGTGGTGGGCAGCGCGGTGGCGCGCGACAACGGCCTGACCGCGCCGCAGACCACGCTCGTCGAGGTGGGCGGCAGCGAAGCCGCGCAGGCCCTGATCGACGGGCGCCTGGACGCCGTGTTTGCCATCGGCGCGCTCGAAAGCCCGGCCATCCAGCAGCTGCTGCGCGCGCCCGACGTGCGGGTGATGAACCTGCGCCGCGCCGACGCCTACGTGCGGCGCCTGCCGTATTTGCGCAAGGTCGAACTGCCCGAAGGCGTGATCGACCTCGCGCGCGATGTGCCGCCGCAGCCGGTCACCCTGGTGGCGACCACGGCCGATCTGGTCGCCCGCCAGAACATCCATCCTGTGCTGGTCGATGTGCTGCTGGCCGCCGCCCGCGACGTGCACGACGACCCGTCGCTGCTGGCCGCGGCGGGCACCTTCCCGGCGCCGCTGGACAACCTGTTGCCGCTGTCGCTGGACGCCGAGCGCTTCTACAAGGAGCGGCCGGGCCTGCTGCGCCGCTGGCTGCCGTTCTGGGCGGCGGTGTGGGTGGAGCGGTTGCTGTTCATCCTGCTGCCGCTGGCGGCGGTGGCCATCCCGGTCGTGAGCTACCTGCCGCGCGTGTACGAGTGGCGCGTGCGCGACAAGATCCACCGCTGGTACGGCGAGCTGTATCTGATCGAGCGCAACGCCGGCCGCGGCGACGGCGCGGCGCGGCTGGCGCGGTTGGCGGAAATCGACGCGCTGCTGCAAAAGCTGCGCGTGCCCAAGACCTACATGCACGAGGTCTACACCTTGCGCGAGCACGTGGCCTATGTGCGTGCCGTGGTGCAGGAGCAGGCGGTGCCGGGCGCGCCGTAGCCCGGCGCCGTTGCGCCAGGGGGCTTTGGTAAGGTTTGCGCGCCGTCGCCGACAGTACGGTTTGTGGAGATTGTCCGCCATGCCGAATTGCCCTCGTCCCGCCCCCGAACCGAGCCCCTCGGAAATCACGCCGCCTGCCGTCTGGCAGCGGCGGCGGGAACTCGTGCAGGCGGGTGTGGCCGCCGGCCTGATCGGCGTGGCCGCGCCGCTGCGCGCGCAGAAGCTGCCGGCCAAGCCCGGCCCGTACTCGACGATGGAAAAAGCCACACCAGAGAAGCTCGTCAAGGAGTACTGCAACTTCTACGAATTCGGCACCGACAAGGAAGACCCCGCCCGGCTGGCGCCCAAGCTGCTCAAGACGCGCCCGTGGACCGTGCAGGTCGAAGGCGAGGTGAAGAAGCCCGGCGCCTACGATATCGACATGCTGCTCAAGCTCGCCGCGATGGAAGACCGCATCTACCGGCTGCGCTGCGTGGAAGCGTGGTCCGCGGTGGTGCCCTGGGTTGGCTATCCGCTGGCTGAACTCATCAAGCGCGTGGAACCGACCGGCAACGCCAAGTTCGTCGAGTTCGTCACGCTGGCCGACCCCAAGCAGATGCCGGGGCTGCGCGCCTCGGTGATCGACTGGCCGTACGTCGAGGGCCTGCGGATGGACGAGGCGATGCACCCGCTGACGCTGCTCACCTTCGGCATGTACGGCGAGGTGCTGCCCGCGCAAAACGGCGCGCCGCTGCGGATCGTCGTGCCGTGGAAATACGGCTTCAAGAGCGGCAAATCGCTGGTGAAGATCCGCTTCGTCGAAAAGCAGCCGGTCAACAGTTGGCAGCGTTCCAACCCGAGCGAGTACGGCTTCTACTCGAACGTGAACCCGAACAAGGATCACCCGCGCTGGAGCCAGGCGACCGAGCGGCGCTTGGGCGAAGACGGCCTCTTTGCCAAACGGCGGCCCACGCTGATGTTCAACGGCTACGGCGAGCAGGTGGCGTCGCTGTACGCCGGGATGGACTTGAACAAGTTCTATTGATGGTCGTGGCCGCCAAGCCACTGCTGGCGGCGCTGCTGCCCTGGGTGCCGGCGGCGCTGGCGCCACGCGCCTTCAATACGGTGCGCGCGCTGCTCTTTGTGCTGGCGCTGCTGCCGTTCCTGCGCCTCGTTTACCTAAGCAGCACGGGCGACCTGGGTGCGAACCCGGTCGAGTTCGTGATCCGCTCCCTCGGCACCTGGGCACTGGTGCTGTTATGCGCGACGCTCGCGGTCACACCGCTGCGCTGGGCGACCGGCTGGGCCTGGCTCGTGCGGCTGAGGCGGATGTTCGGCCTGTTCTGCTTCTTCTACGCGAGCCTGCACTTCCTCGCCTTTGCCGGGCTGGACCAGTGGTTCGATCTGGCCGCGATCTGGACCGAGGTGGTCAAACGCCCGTACATCACGATGGGCTTTGCCGCGTTTGTGCTGCTGATCCCGCTGGCGGCGACTTCAACCAACGCGATGATCCGTCGGCTCGGCGGCAAGAACTGGCAGCGGCTGCATCGGTTGGTCTACGCGGTGGCCGTGCTGGCGATCGCCCACTACGTCTGGCACAAGGCCGGCAAGAACGACTTTGCCGAGGTGTCGGCGTACGGCGCCGTCGTGGCGTTGCTGCTGGGCGTGAGGGTGGTGCGGTGGGCGCGGGGGAAATGATGGATGACAGATGATGGATGATGGGCGTCGCCCCGTTGTTGCCGCGCTCTCGTCATCCATCATTGGCCGCGCAGCGGCCATCATCCATCATGCGCTGCCAGTCGGCAGCACCGACTCCCCCGCAAACAACTCCTCCACCAGCTCGCGTCGCCGCACCTCGTAGCAGCGCTCGCCATCGACCATCACTTCGGCCGCACGCGGGCGGGAGTTGTAGTTGCTCGCCATGCTCATGCCGTAGGCGCCGGCGCCGCCGATGGCGAGCAGGTCGCCGGGGGCAAGCGCCAGCGCGCGCTCGCGTGCCAGCCAGTCGCTGGATTCGCACACCGGGCCGACGATGTCGTAGAGCGCAATCTCGTGCGCGCTCGGGGCGACCGGATGCACCGGCATCCACGCCTGGTACATCGCGGGGCGCGCCAGATCGTTCATCGCGGCGTCGACGATGGCGAAGTTCTTCGCTTCGCCGTGCTTGACGTATTGCACGCGCGTCAGCAGCGTGCCGGCCGGGCCGGCGATCGAGCGGCCCGGCTCGAACAGGATGGTCTTGCCGCCATGCCCGCGTGCATCGACGCGCGCCAGCAGCGCGGCGATCAACTCGCCCACCGGCGGCGGCGTCTCATCCCGGTAACGGATGCCGACCCCACCGCCAAAGTCGATGTGATGCAACCCGATGCCGTCGCGCGCCAGCGCATCGACCACGTCGAGCAGCCGCTCGGCCGCTTCCAGATACGGCGCCACCTCGGTGATCTGCGAGCCGATGTGAAAGTCGATGCCGACCACCTCGAGATGCGCAGACGCTGCCGCGCGCCGATACAGCGCCGGTACGTCTGCATAGGCGACACCGAACTTGTTGTTCTTCAGCCCCGTCGAGATGTACGGGTGCGTCTTGGGATCGACGTCGGGATTGACACGCACCGATATCGGCGCGCGCTTGCCGAGCCGCTGTGCGACGCGTTCGACGACCTCCAGCTCCGGCACCGATTCGATGTTGAAGCACAGGATGCCGACCGCCAGCGCCTGCGCGATCTCCGCCTCGCTCTTGCCGACCCCGGAGAACACCACCTTGCGCGGATCGCCGCCGACTGCGAGTACGCGGGCGAGTTCGCCGCCGCTGACGATGTCGAAGCCGCTGCCGGCGCGTGCGAGCAGATCGAGCACCGTCAGGTTGGAGTTGGCCTTCATCGCGTAGCAGACGAGCGCGCTGCGTCCGGCGAGCGCATCGGCGTAGGCGCGGTAGCCCGCCAGCAGCGCCGCGCGCGAGTACACGTAGGTCGGCGTGCCGAAGCGCTCGGCGATCGCCGGCAGCGGGACGGACTCGCAATGCAGAACGCCGTCGTGCGCCGCAAAGGCGCCGGCGATGGGGTCGTGGCTCATTACTTTTTCTCGTCCGATGTGCCGGGCACGTCGGGCACTTTGGGGGTCGGGGGCTGCGGTGCGGGTGGTGGTGACGGGTAGGGCCAGGGCGCATCCTTGGGCACGCCGGGCACGTACAACGGCCCTTTGATGCCGCAGCCGGCGAGCGCCAGCGCGCTCACTAGAATCATTACGACTCTTTTCATCGCGACGACATTCTGGCATGACCGAATCGGAATTCCTCGAACTGGCCGAGGCCACGCTGGACACCATCGAAGCCGCCGTTGAAGCCACGGCCGCCGACCTGGAAGCCACCCGCAGCGGCAACGTGCTGACGCTGGAGCTGGCCGACGGCTCGAAGATCGTCGTCAACAGCCAGGCGCCGATGCGCCAGATCTGGGTTGCCGCCAAAAGCGGCGGCTTTCACTACGAACGGCGCGGCAGTGAGTGGCGCGACACGCGCGATGGCAGCGAGTTGTTTGCCGCGTTGTCGAAGCTCGTGTCCGCGCAGGGCGGCGAGGCGGTGATCCTGCGCGAGCGCTAAAAGACCTGCTTGCTCGCGGGTAGCGGCTTCTTCTCGTCGCTGGCGGCGGCGTCGGTCGGCGCCGGCGACGCGGCTTCTTCGGCCACCCCCACACTGGCGATCCCGCGGCCGGGCGGAAACTCTTCAAAGTAGGTCTCGTTGCCGACAACCACCAGCCCCTCGGGCATCGGGTGCGCTTCTTCAGGTCGCCCCTTCAGCGCGGTTTGCATGTAGCCGATCCAGATCGGCAGCGCCAGGCCACCGCCGGTTTCGCGCTGGCCGAGCGGCCGCGGCTGATCGAAACCCATCCACGCTACGCCGACGATGCCGCCGCCATAGCCGGCAAACCAGGCGTCGTGCGAGTCGTTGGTCGTGCCGGTCTTGCCGGCCAGATCGGCGCGCTTGAGCGTGGCGCTGGCGCGCGCGGCCGTACCGTACCGCGTCACGTCGCGCAGCAGGCTGTCCATCAGCCAGGCATTGCGCGCCGGGATCGCGCGGTTGGCCTCGTCCAGCGGCGCCGGTGCGGGCGCCTCCATCAGCACCTTGCCATTTGCGTCGGCGACCCGCGTGATCAGGTACGGCGAAACGCGGTGGCCGCCGTTGGCAAAAACGCTGTACCCGGCCAGCATCTGCCAGGCGGTGACCGCGCCTGCGCCCAGCGCCAGTGTCAGGTAGGGCGGGTGCTTGTCGGGGTCGAAGCCGAAGCGCGTGGCCCACTGTTGGCCGTTTTCCGGGCCGATCGTTTGCAGTACGCGGATCGACACCAGGTTCTTCGACTTGGCGAGTGCCTGGCGCAGGCGCATCGGCCCTTCGTTCTTGCCTTCGAAATTCTTTGGCTCCCACAGTTGGCCGCCGGTCAATGCGGGGTCGACGTAGATCGGCGCATCGTTGACGACGGTGCTGGGCGTGAAGCCCTGCTCCAGCGCCGCCGAGTAGATGAACGGTTTGAACGACGAGCCCGGCTGCCGCCAGCCCTGGGTGACGTGGTTGAACTTGTTCAGGTTGTAGTCGAAGCCGCCGACCAGCGCACGCACCGCGCCGTCGGCCGCGTTGGCGGCGACGAAGAGGGCCTCGACCTGGGGCAGCTGCGCGATTTCCCAACCGCCCTTGGACAGCCGCGTCAAGCGGATCACGGCCCCCGGCACGATGCGCTGCGCCGGCTGCGCCTTGGCGTTGAGCGCGCGCGCGGCAAAGCGCAGGCCGTCGCCTTCGATCGTCAATCGCTCGCCGCCCGTTACCACGGCAACGGCCTTCTCCGGGGTCGCTTCCAGCACCACCGCCGGCACCAGGCCGGGGCTGTCGATCGCTTCGACCAAGGCGTCCTCGATGCGCTGCTCGCGCGCGGCGGCGTCGCCGGTGAAGTCGACGAAGGCTTCCGGCCCGCGGTAGCCGTAGCGCCGGTCGTAGTCGAGCACCTGCGTGCGCAGCGCGCTGTAGGCGGCCTGCTGCTCGGCGGCGATCAGCGTGGTGTAAACGTTCAACCCGCGCGAGTAGGTCTCTTCGCGGAACACCTCGAACATCAACTGGCGCGCCATTTCCGCCGCAAAGTCGGCGCTGCCGCGCAGGCGGGCGCCGGTCGTCGGTTCGGTGGCGGCGAGCGCGGTGCGCGGCTTGAGCTCCTCGGCGAGCGCGGTCTCGTACTGCGCCTGGTCGATGAAGCCCAGTTGCCGCATCCGTCCCAGCACGTACTGCTGGCGCACCTTGGCGCGGCGCGGGTTGACCGCCGGGTTGTAGGCGCTCGGCGCCACCGGCAGGCCGGCGAGCATCGCCGCCTCGGCCACCGTCAGGTCGCCGATTTTCTTGCCGAAGTAGATGCGCGCAGCCGCGCCGAAGCCGTAGGCGCGCTGGCCGAGGAAGATCTGGTTCAGGTAAATCTCCAGAATCCTGTCCTTGGGCAGTGTGGCCTCGATCTTGTAAGCCAGCGCGATTTCGTAGAGCTTGCGCAGGTAGCTGCGCTCGGAACTCAAGAAGAAGTTGCGCGCCACCTGCATGGTGATCGTGCTGCCGCCCTGGCCGCGGCGGCCGGCGAGCACGTTGGCGACCGCGGCCCGCGCCAGCCCGGCATAGTCCACGCCGCTGTGCTGGTAGAAGCGGTCGTCTTCGGCGGCGAGCACCGCCAGCTTGACCACTGGAGGCACGTCTTCGATCCGCACGAAGTCGCGCCGCTCCTCGCCGAACTCGCCGATCAGCACGTTGTCCGCCGTCCACACCCGCAACGGGATCCGCGGCCGGTAGTCGGCCAGCGCGTCGATCGGCGGGAGGTTGACATAGACGAGCGCGAAAGCGAGCGCCGCCAGCAAGGCTCCGGCGGCGGCGAGTCCGGCGGCGCCGACCACGACGGCAGCGAGCCAGCGGCGTGGGCGGGAGCGGCGGGAAGCTTCGACGGGTTCGGTGGTGGGCACGGGAGGAGCCGGTGGGCGCGGTGGCGCAATGTGATGGCGCTGAGCCGGGAACGGCCGCGAGCCCCTTGGAAACCGGTTGCGGATGGAAGTTTCGGCAAAAATTATAGGTGCGGTGGCTCTGCCAAGCCTGCGTGCCGGTCCGGCCGCGCGGCGTACGAGCCAGAGGGCCGGCTGTTGCGCGAAAGCCAGCCCTCCCCCAAAGCCGCCACGAACGCTCGCCGGACAGGGTTGTCCACAGGCGGCGGCCCGCGTAGGATCACAGGCCCGGTCGAGAATGGGGTTGTAACCTTCGGACAACACAGGCAGTCATGGGGCGCGCCGGCCCGCGCAGGCGCAACAGTCGTGTTGGTCGGGGCTTGGCGATTTCGGAGCGATTAACGGTGTTTGGACTTTCCCTCTTCTCGGGCACGCCGCCGCTGGTGGGGCTGGACATCGGCTCGTCCAGCGTCAAGATGGTGGAGCTTTCGTCCGCCGGCGGCGGGTTGCGTCTCGAGCGCTACGCGATCGAACTGTTGCCACGTGGAGCAGTGGTCGACGGCAACATCGACCAAGTGGAAGTCGTGGCGGATGCGGTACGCCGTTGCTGGAAACGATCGGGCTGCCAGATCAAGCATGTGGCGATGGCCCTGCCGGCGGCGGCGGTCATCACCAAGCGGATCGCGTTGCCGGCCAACTTGCGCGAGGACGAACTCGAATTGCAGGTCGAAAGCGAGGCGAGTCAGTACATCCCCTTCGCGCTGGACGAAGTCAGCCTGGATTTTCAGGTGCTCGGTGCGGTCCCCAACGCTCCCGACGAGATCGACGTTTTGATCGCAGCGTCCCGCCGCGAAAAGGTCGAAGATCGCGTTGCCGTGGCGCAGGCGGCGGGGTTGAAGCCGGTGGTCATGGACGTTGAGTCCTACGCCATGCGCGCTGCGATGGAGCGGGTGATCGCGCAACTGCCCAACGAAGGCCAGGGGCTGGTGATTGCCGTGTTCTACGTCGGCGCCAGTTCGACCGGCTTGACGGTGATGCAGGATGGCGACGCGATTTACGAGCGGGAGCAGCCCTTCGGCGGCCAGCAATTGACGGGCGACATTGCGCGCACCTACGGCATACCGACAGAAGAGGCCGAACAAAAGAAGCGCGCCGGCGACCTGCCCGCCAACTACGAGCGGGACGTGTTGCGTCCGTTCATCGATACGACGGTGCTCGAAATCACCCGCGCCTTGCAATTCTTCTTCACCTCGACGCCGTATACGCGGGTCGACCAGATCATGCTGACCGGTGGATCGGCCGTGCTCGCCGGCTTGGCCGAGGCGCTGGTCGAGCGCGCCCAGGTGCCGACCAGTGTCGTGTCGCCGTTCCGCGCCATGGACATGTCCACTGCGATTCGCGACAAGCAGCTCAGACTGGACGCCGCGTCGCTGGTGACGCCGTGCGGCCTGGCGATGCGGCGCTTCGATCCGCAGCGGTAGGGGGAGGCATGGCGGTTCAGTTGCACGTCAATCTGTTGCCGCATCGCGCCGAACGGCGCGAGCGGCTGAAGCGGCTGTTCTTCGCGCTCGTGGGTGTGAGCTTCGCCGTCGGTATCGGGCTGGTGGCGCTTGGCTGGGCGGTGCTCGAAGGCATGGTCGGTGCGCAACGCGCGCGCAACGATTTCATCAGCGCGGAAAACCGCAAGCTCGACGCCCAGATCCGCGAAATCGCCAGCCTGCGCCAGGAGATCGAGGCCCTGCGGGCGCGCCAGCGGGCGGTCGAAGACTTGCAGGCCGACCGCGCGCAGCCGGTGCTGCTGTTCGACCAGTTGAATACGCAAACGCCGGACGGGGTGTATCTGCGCACGGTCAAGCAGGACGGGCTCAAGGTCGCCATCACCGGGTTGGCGGCGTCGCCGGAGCGCGTGTCCGAGTTCATGCGCAATTTGCAGAACAACTCGCCGTACGTGACGGCACCGGAACTCGTGGAAAGCAAGCTCGTCGCGCAGGCGGATAAGGCGACCGGGCGGCAGCTGGTCGAGTTCGCGATGAATTTCCAGCTGCGGTCGGCCGCCGGCGATCCGGCTGCACCTGCGGGCGCAAAGCCTGCGCCGGCGACGCGCCCCGCACCCGCGTCCAAGCCGACCGCGTCGACGGGAAAGGAGCAAGGCCATGGCTGAGGGGCTGCGTGGCTTCGTCGAGCAGTTCCAAGGACTGGCGCTGGACAATGTCGGCTCCTGGCCGCCCGGACCGAAGTACGCGGCCTGGGTGGGCGTGGTGGTGCTGTGCCTGGTCGGCGGCTGGTTCGCGCTGTGGAGCGGGCAGGTGGATGAGCTGCGCCGTCTGTCCGGCGAGGAAGAGTCGCTCAAGGGGCAATACCGGCAGAAGCTGCAACAAGCGGTCAACCTGGAAGAGTTGCAGCGGCAGAAGGAACTCGTCAACCAGTACGTGCTGACGCTGGAAAAGCAGTTGCCCAGCCGTGCGGAAATGGAAGAATTGCTGTCGGACCTGAACTATGCCTGGACCGGGCGCGGGGTGCAGTTTGGCTCGGTCAAGCCCGGGCCGCGGGTCGCGCGCGATTACTACGAGGAGCAGCCCCTGGCACTGCGCGTCTCCGGCCGCTTTCACGATCTGGGCGCCTTTACCAGCGACTTGGCCAACCTGCCGCGGATCGTCACGCTGCAAAACCTCAATCTGCAGGCGGGCCGCGATGGGCAGGTGACGATGGACGCAACGGTGCGCAGCTTCCGCTACCTCAGTGACGAGGAAGTGCAGGCCAAGCGGCGCGCCGCGCAGGCGCAGGCGCAAAAGAAGTGACGACGATGATTCGCGCCGCGCTGCTTCTGCTGCTCTCCGCCGCACTCGCGGGCTGCTGGGGATCGAGCGAGGACGAGTTACGCCGATGGATGGACGACGTGCGCAAGCAAACCAAGTCCGGTGTCGAGCCGCTGCCCGAACCCAAGCGTTTCGTGCCGCGGCCCTACGATGCGCGGGCGACGGTCGATCCTTTCGATCCGGGCCGCTCGGTGGTTGCCCTGGATCGGCAACAGCGTGCGCGTGCCGGCGCTAGCGCCGTGCGTCCCGACCTCGATCGGCCGCGCGAGCCGCTCGAAAGCCTTCCGCTGGAGCAGATCCGCATGGTGGGCTACCTGCGGAGTCGGGCGGGCAGCCCGATCGGGCTGGTCGATCCCGGCACCGGGACGACGCAAATTCGCGTTGGGCAATACATGGGCCAGAACTTCGGCCTGGTCACCGGCATCTCTGAAACCGAGATCAGTTTGAAGGAAATCGTGCAGGACGCTTCCGGTGAATGGGTCGAGCGTCCGGCGAAGCTCGAATTGCAGGGCGGCACGTCCAGTCCGTCCGCGGGGGGTAAGCGATGAGTACGGCACTACATCCGATAGGGGCGAGGTGGCTCGCCGCCGCACTGCTGGCCTTGCTGCCGGCACTGGGCGGTGCGCAGGCGACGGCGGCACCTGCGGCCAACGCCGTCGAGCGGGTCGAGGCGACGCAGACCAGCGCCGGCGTCGTCTTGACAGTGCAGTTGCGCAAGCCCATGCCGGCAGCTCCGGCGAGCTTCTCCGTGGCCAACCCGGCGCGCATCGTCGTCGATCTGCCCGGAATCGCCAATGAAGTGGGCCGCACCGCGGTCGAACTGAACCGCGGCGACCTGCGCAGCGTCAATATCGTCGAATCTGAGGGCCGCTCGCGCTTGGTGCTCAATCTGCGGCAGCCGGTGCCTTTTTCGATCGAGCCGCGCGGCAACCAGCTGCTGGTCGCCTTGGGCGGAGTGGCGACTGCCGGCGCCTTCGGTTCAGCCGCTGGCGCAGCTGCCGCGCCGGGGCCGCGCAGCCTGCGCGGCGTCGACTTCCGTCGCGGCGCCAACAACGAGGGGCGGGTGGTGCTCGACCTGTCCGATCCCGCCACCACCGTCAACATCAGGCAGCAGGGCGGGCAGGTCGTCGTCGAACTGCTCGACACGCAGTTGCCGGCCGGGCTGCAACGACGTTTCGACGTGACCGACTTCGGCACGCCGGTGGCTATGGTGGTCGCGCAACAGGTCGGTGCCAATGCCCGCCTGACGATTGACGCGCGCGGGTTGTGGGAGCACAACGCCTACCAGACCGACGAGCGGCTGATCGTCGAGTTCAAGCCGGTCAAGGAAGATCCGACCAAACTCTTCCAGTCCACCCGCCAGGGCTATCAGGGCGAACGGCTGTCGTTGAACTTCCAAAACGTCGACGTGCGCTCGCTCCTGCAGGTGATCGCCGACTTCACCAACCTGAACATCATCACCAGCGACAATGTGGGCGGCAACCTCACGCTGCGCCTGAAGGACGTGCCCTGGGACCAGGCGCTCGACATCATCCTGCAGGCCAAGGGCCTGGACATGCGCAAGAACGGCAATGTGCTGCTGATCGCCCCGCGCGACGAACTGGCCACCCGCGACAAGCTCGAGTTCGAGCAGCGTAACCAACTGGCGGAGCTGGAGCCGCTGCGCACCGAGTACTTTCAGCTGAACTATGCCAAGGTCGAGGCCTTTACCAAAATCCTCACCGACGACAAGCAGCGCATCCTGTCCAAGCGTGGCAGCGCCACCTGGGATCCGCGCACTAATCTGCTGATCGTCAACGACATCGCGTCGAAGCTGGAAGACATCCGCCGTCTGATCCAGCGTGTGGACGTGCCGCAGCCGCAGGTGCTGATCGAGGCGCGCATCGTCGAGGCGGCTGACACCTTCAGCCGCAACCTGGGCATTCGCCTCGGCGGCACCTCGGGCTTCCCGACGCAGATCGGCAGTACCGCAGGCTACGGCAGCTTGAGCGGCCTCGGTCCAACGGTGTCCCGTGGCGCCGGCGGGACTGTGACGACCGCCCCGGGAACGACCTCTCCCGGCAATGCGGTCACCACGCCGAGCTTGGTGACCTCGTCGAACTTCGTCAACCTGCCGGGCGCGGGGATCGGCGGCTTCAATCCGTCGGGCATCGCGCTCACGCTCTTCAATGCCAGTCTGACCCGCGTGATCAACCTCGAACTGACTGCGCTCGAGCAGGACGGCCGCGGCAAGATCATCTCCAGCCCGCGCGTGGTCACTGCCGACAAGGTCAGGGCGCGGATCGAGCAGGGCACGGAAATCCCGTATCAGCAGGCTACCTCCAGCGGTGCGACCAGCGTGTCGTTCAAGAACGCCACATTGAAGCTGGAGGTAACGCCCCAGATTACCCCGGAGGGATCGGTCTTCCTCGATGTGCAGGTGAACAAGGACAGCCGCGGCGCGGAGACGACCGCCGGGCCGGCGATCGACACCAAGAGCGTTCAGACGCAAGTGCTGGTGGAAAACGGCGGCACGATCGTCCTCGGCGGCATCTACGAGCAGCAGGAGCGCACCACCGTGACGAAGGTGCCGTTCCTAGGCGACATACCGTATCTGGGATACTTGTTCAAGACCACGGCGCGCACCAACGACCGCAGCGAACTGCTGATCTTCATCACGCCGCGGATCGTGGCCGAGCGGGTGACGGCGGCGGCGCGGTAGGGAACTCTGCTGCGTCGGAACAGTCAGTGGGTCGGGCCGAAACATCGAAATGCGGGGAGAGGGTATGTTGTACGGGCAGTCGAAGTTTTCTCTAATCGTCGGTTCGGTCGTCCTGGCGTTTGCCGTGGCGGGCTGCGGTGGCGGTGAGGCGCCGGGCGTCGTGACGGCTCCGCCGGCCGGGAGCACCGCGTCGAATCTCGTCGTTACTTTAGATCGAACCTCGGTCCAGAACGGTGCGACGACGCCCGTTGCAGTCACTGTTACGGCGACGACCGCATCTGGACAGGCGGTCAGCGGGTTGGCGGTGACCCTCGGCGCCGACCCTTCGGTATCGATTTCGCCGGGTACGCTCACTACGGGCGCCAATGGTAGCGCTGCAGCGACCGTCCGGCTGTTAAGCAAGGCCAACCGCGCAGTGACGGTAACGGCGCGTGCGGGCACCTTATCGAGTTCGTCCACGTTTGTGGTTCAGGGCGCCGCCTTGTCGGCGACGGTGGCGACTCCTCAACCTGCGGTCAATAGCACAGTGAAGATCGAATTTGCTTTGCGAGATTCCGCGGGCGACCCGATGCCGAACGAAGCGATCAGCATCCTCTCGTCGCGAGGGAGTTTTGCGCCGGTCAGCTCAGTTACCGACGCGACGGGTACCTACAGTCTGCAATACACGGCTCCATCCACGGCCGGCAACGACGTCATTTCGGCGCAGGCTGCCGGCGCGCGCCCCTTGGTCGATCCGGTGATTCAGGTCGGCGCCGTCGCAGTTCCTCCGCCCTCGTCTACTCCGGCGTCGTTTACGTTACAGACGCAGCCGTCCATCGTCGATTCAAATGCCACCGGCTCGGCCAACCGGGCGCAGTTGTCGGTGATGGTCTTTAAC
>JAJTHJ010000380.1 GCA_021298875.1 Burkholderiales bacterium
AAGGATCAGCTTGTCGGTGGACGCCTCTTCCGAGTAGCCCATGATGAGCTGGCCGCGCACCAGAATCGCCGGCACGCGCGCTGCACCGCCGCCGTATTGCTTGACGACCTCGATCAGCCGGTCCATCGCCGCCGGCTCCTTGGTCACGTCGCGGATGCTGATGACGAGTTCCGGCCGCTCCTTGGCCAGCTGGCCCAGAAACTCCTCGGCCTTCGCGCAGTGCGGGCAGCCTTCGCGGACGAAGACTTCGATCTTGTTCGCATCGGGTGCAGCCGGCGCATCGGCCGCCCAGGCGATGCCGGCGGCGAGCGCCAGCCAGAGCGCGACCAGCCAGTGCGGCCAACCCGCGCGCCCAAATGACTTACGGGGATTCACTTCGACTCCGCTCGACCATCGATGAGGCGCGGCGAGTCTACCCACGGCCGGCCCCGCGAAGAGCGCCGCGCGGCCCGGCGCAACGCACGGGCTTTACCCAGATCAAACGAAGTTCACGCCGTGCCGGCGGCGAGCGGCACCGTCGGCCGGCCGCCGTCGCGCCAGCCGGCAAAGCCGCCTTCCAGATAGCGTGAATCGAGCCCCATCGCGCGCAGCGTGGCCGCGCAGCCCTGGCTGATCTCGTGCCCGTGCGCGCAGATAAAGACCACCGGGCGGTCGCGCGGCACGTCGTCCTTCCAGGTAAAGAGGCCGTTCGGGTCGAGCTAGCGTGCGCCGGCAATCTCCGCGCCGTCGGCCGCGCGCACCTTGGCGCGGCGCACGTCGAGCAGCGTGAACTCCCGCTGCGCGCGCTGCCATTCTTCGAGTTCGGTCACAGAGATCTTTTCCATCGTCTTTTCCTTCACACCAGGCGCAGCAGCAGGCCGGCCGCACCGCAGGCGGCGATCACCGGGATCACGCCGATCTTGAAGCGCCACAGGGCCACGAACGCCGCCACCGCGAGCAGGACCGAGGTCCAATCGAAGCCACCGCCAAAGCCCTGCGGCCACCACACGTGATAAGCGAAGAACAGCGCGAGATTGACGATCACGCCGACCACCGCCGCGGTGATGCCGGTCAGCGGCGCGGTGAAGCGCAACTGGCCGTGCGTGCTTTCGATGAACGGCGCGCCGAACAAAATGAACAAAAACGACGGCAGAAAGGTGAAAAAAGTGACCACTGCCGCCGCCAACAGTCCGCCGGCGAAGAGCGCTTCCGGCCCGAGCACGGCCTTGCCCCAGCCGCCGACAAAGCCGACGAAGGCCACCACCATGATCAGCGGCCCCGGCGTGGTCTCGCCCAGCGCCAGACCGTCGATCATCCGCGCGGCGGTCAGCCAGCCGTAGTGCTCGACCGCGCCCTGCAACACATAGGGCAGCACCGCATAGGCGCCGCCAAAGGTCAGCAGCGCCGCCTTGGTGAAGAACCAGGCCATTTGCGTCAGCACCCCCTGCCAGCCGTAGATCAGTGCGAGCGCGCCGATGCTCGCGGCCCATAACGCGACAAACACCAGCACCACGCGCAGCGCATGCCGGGTCGACCACCGCGCGTGCGGCGGGGTCGGCGTGTCGTCGTCGATCAGCGCCGCGCCGTAGGACTTGCCGCCGGCCCCGTGCCCGCCTCCGGCAAAGGCGGAGGGCGTCCAACGCGCACCGAGCCAACCCAGCAGCGCTGCACCCAACACGATCAGCGGGAACGGCACGTCGAAAGCGAAGATCGCCACAAACGCCAGCGCCGCGATGCTCCACAGCAGCGGATGCTTGAGCGCGCGCGTGCCGATGCGCCAGGCCGCGAACAACACGATGGCGGTCACGGCAGGCTTGATGCCGTAGAGCACGCCCGCCACCGCCGGCACGTCGCCAAAACTCAGGTAGACCCAGGACAGCAGCACCAGCAGCGCCAGCGAGGGCAGCACGAACAGCACCCCGGCGGCGATGCCGCCCCAGGTGCGGTGCATCAGCCAGCCGATGTAGGTCGCGAGTTGCTGCGCCTCCGGCCCCGGCAGCACCATGCAGTAGTTGAGCGCGTGCAGAAAGCGCTTCTCGGAAATCCAGCGGCGCCGCTCGACCAGATCGGTATGCATGATCGCGATCTGCGCCGCCGGCCCGCCAAAGCTCACGCAGCCGAGCTTGAGCCAGTAGGCGAAGGCTTGCCAGAAGGCGACCGGGGCGGGTGCACCCTCAGAAGAGGTAGTCATCGTCAATGCCGGCTGCCGTCGTCGCCACGAAGCACGCGCCGAACCGCAACGGCCCGCCTCAGTCCTCGGGCACGAACCCCAGCGCCACGCCGTTGTTGCAGTAGCGCTTGCCGGTCGGCGACGGGCCGTCGTTGAAGACGTGCCCGTGATGCCCGCCGCAGCGCGCGCAGTGGTACTCGGTGCGCGGGTAGATGAGCTTCCAGTCGGTGCTGGTGGCGAAGGCACCCGGCAGCGTGGTGAAAAAACTCGGCCAGCCGGTGCCGCTGTCGTACTTCATGTCCGAGGTAAAGAGCGGCGTGCCGCAGCCGGCGCAGACAAAGGTGCCTTTGCGCTTCTCGTCGTTGAGCGCGCTGGTGCCGGCGCGCTCGGTGCCATGCTTGCGCAGCACTTCGTAGGCGGCGGGCGAGAGGCGCTCTTTCCATTCGGCGTCGGACAAGGCGGCGGGATCGAAAGCTTCGTTGGTCATCGCGACTCCTGCGGATGGTACGCGCCGATTGTGGCGCGCTTGGCGCGTAAACGGTATCGCACTTCCGGGCCTGCGGCCGCGGCGTTATCGTGCCCACCCTGAACACAGCGCCGGCGGCGCCGATGGCAGCAACCCGTACCGGCAAGACCTCCGTCAGCCTCCTGATTGCCACCCGCAAGGGCGCCTGGCTGATGCATGGCGACGCGGCGCGGCGCGCCTGGCGGCTCGACGGGCCGCACTTTCTCGGCCACATCGTCCACCACCTGGTGCTCGACCCGCGGGACGGCCGCACGCTGCTGGCGGCGGCCAAGACCGGGCATCTGGGGCCGACGGTATTCCGCTCGACCAACTTCGGCCGCAGCTGGCAGGAGGCCAAGCAGCCGCCCGCCTTTGCCAAGCGCGCCGACGGCAGCGGGCGCGCGGTCGATCACACGTTTTGGCTCACGCCCGGCCACGCCAGCGAACCCGGCGTCTGGTACGCCGGCACCTCGCCGCAGGGCTTGTTTCGCAGTGAAGACGGCGGCGTCACCTGGGCGCCGTTTTCGACGATCAACGACGACCCCGACTACCTGAAGTGGATGGGCACGGTGCAGGACGGCACGCCGGACGGGCCGAAGCTGCACTCGATCATCGTCGATCCGCGCGATCCCAAGCATCTGTACTTCGGCATGTCCGGCGGCGGGGTGCACGAGTCCACCGACGGCGGCGCGAGCTTCCGCCCGCTGCTGGGCGGCCTGGAAGTGGTGGCGGGCTTCCCCACCGACGACCCGACCTTCCACGACCCGCACTGCATCCGCCTGTGCCCGAGCAAGCCCGATCGCCTCTACCAGCAGAACCATTGCGGCATCTACCGGATCGACCGGCCGTCGAACACCTGGCAGCGGATCGGCCGCGCGATGCCCGAGACGGTCGGCGACATCGGCTTCACGATGGTCGTGCATCCGCGCGATGCCGACACCTGCTGGGTGCTGCCGATGGACGGCAGCAGCGTGTGGCCGCGCGTCAGCCCCGGCGGCAGGCCCGCGGTGTACGTGACGCGCAACGGCGGCAAGCGCTGGCAGCGGCTCGACGCGGGCCTGCCGCGCGCGCAGGCCTGGTGGACCGTCAAGCGGCAGGCGATGGGCGGCGACGCGCGCGACCCCGTGGGCTTGTACTTCGGCACCACCGCCGGCGAAATCTGGGCGAGCCGCGACGAAGGCGCGAAGTGGGCCTGCATCGCGCGCCACTTGCCGGAGATCTACGCGGTCGAGGTGGCTGAGCATCACTGAGATATGCGCGTGCTGATCCCGACCCCGTTGCAGTCGTACACGGCCAGCGCCACGGTCGATGCGCAGGGCGCTACGCTGGGTGAAGTGCTGGCCGACCTGGACCGGCAGTTCCCTGGTATCCGTTTCCGCATGATCGACGAGCAGAATCGCACTCGTCGCCACATGCGCTTCTTTGTCAACGGCACCGCGGTGTTCGACCTGGCGCTGCCGCTTTCGCCCGACGATGAGTTATGCATCGTGCAAGCCTTGAGCGGCGGCTGAGCCGCTCGCCACCCATGCGGAGAAACTCGCATGAACCCCTACCAGACCCACGGTGCCTTCCGCTGGCACGAACTGATGGCGCGCGACGCCGACGCGGTGCTGCCGTTCTACAAGACCCTGTTCGGCTGGACGGTCGAAACCGAGTCGATGCCCGACGGCCCATACCACGTCGTCAAGGCGGGCGGTGAGTCGGTGGGCGGCGTAATGACGATGCCGCCGCACCTCGCGCAAGGCGGCATGCCGCCGGCATGGGGCTGTTACGTGACGGTCAACGACGTCGATGCCACCGCAGCGCAGGCCGCCGCGCTCGGCGGCAAGGTCGTGCACGGGCCGGAGGACATCCCCGGCATCGGCCGCTTTGCGGTGATCGTCGATCCGCAAGGCGCGGCGATCAGCGTGATCACGTACAAGATGCCCGCAGGCTGAGCGCAGGCGTGGCGCGGAGAATCACCGCGCCACCTCCGCGCGCAGCCAGTCGGCAAAGGCGCGCACCTCGGGCCGCTTGCGCGCCGCGGCGGCGACGATCAGCCAGTACGCGCGTCCCTGGTCGGTCGTCACCGCGGCGCGCTTGAGCGGCAGCACCAATTGCCGCGCCGCCAGCAGACGATCCACCAGCGGGAAGCGTCCGATCGCCACCCCCTGGCCGGCGACCACGGCCTGGATCACCTGGTCGTACTGGCTGAACACGAACCCGACCGATTCGCGCGGACGCTCCACCTGGGCGACCTCGCACCACACCTTCCATTGCAGCCACGGCGCCGCGCCGTTGGGATCGACCAGTTCCAGCAGCGGCAGTTGCAGCAGGTCGTGCGCGCCGCGGATGCGCCGCCCCTTGAGCAGCGCGGGGCTGCACACGGGCGCCACCTGCTCGCCGAACAGACGCTCCGCCTCGGCCCCGGCGCGCGCCGGCGCGCAGTAGCGGATCGCCACGTCCACCGCCTGCCGTTCGAGCGAGGCGATCGCGTTGTCCGCGGCCAGATGCACGGCGATCTCCGGCTGCGCGGCGCGGAACTGCGCCAGCCGCGGCACCAGCCACAGCGCGGCGAACGACACGCTGCACGTCACGCGCACCACCGGTGTCGGGCGCGCACGCACCAGCGCCGTGGCCTCGCGCACCTGGTCGAGCGCGCGGGCCACCTCGCGCGCGTACAGCGCGCCGGCCGGCGTCAGCGCCAAGGCGCGCGTGCGGCGCTCGAACAGCTTTACGCCCAGTTGTTCCTCCAGTTGCTGCACTTGGCGGCTGACCGCGGACTGCGTCAGGAAGAGTTCGCCCGCCGCGGCGGTAAACGACAAGCGGCGCGCAGCGGCTTCGAAGCCGCGCAGCAGGTCGAGCGAAATCGGCAGGTCGCGTGGCTTGCTCATCGCCTATGCATTCCGTGGCCGCATCGATCGCATCCGGAGAAATCGTTTGTCGTAGTGCTGCGCAGAGCCGACAGTGTGCCCCATCGTCACTGGAGGACTCAACGATGACCACGACCACCGCAACCTCGATTCCCTTGGACGGGCCGCTGCACCTGATTCCGAACGAGACCGCCATCCTGCGCGCGCCGCGGGGTGCGGCGTTGTTCGTCGTCCGCGGCCGGGTTTGGCTGACGCAAGACGGCGCGTCGGACGACATCGTGCTCGCGGCGGGCCAACGCCACGACGTGCCGCCTGGCGCGCAGATCGTTGTCGGCGGCTTGCGCGGTGAGGCCGCTGCCTTTGCCCTGCCCGCGCTCGATGGCGCCGCAGCCGACCTGCACGATGCGCTGCGCTTGCGGGCAGCGCGCCTGCGCAGCGCTGCCGCGAGCCAGTTCTGGGGGGACTTGGCGCGGTCTGCACGGCGCCTTACCGGCCGGCTGGTCAGCGCTTGGGCCAAGCCGCCGCAGGCGACCGCTGCGTCTTCCACGCTCTCGTCGTGCGTTCGCTAACGCGGCACTCGATCACCCGCACCGACCCCGAGGAGGATTTGCGATGCCCCTGACCCGGATCGCCGCCCCTGCGCACCTGCCGGTTGCGCGGGTCAAGGCGCTCGCCGACGCCGCGCAGGCCGCGCTGGTGCAAACCTGCGGCGTGCCGGCCAACGACCTGTTTCAGTTGATCAGCCGCTATCGGACAGAGGAGATGATCCTCGACCCGACGTTCGGCGGCGTTCAGCGCTCCGCCGATGCCTGCATCGTGGAGATCCTGTTCCTGCAGAGCCGCACCGACGAGCAGAAGCGCCGGCTATATCGAGCCACCGTGGCCGGCGCCGTGGCTGCGGGATTCCGCCCCGACGACGTCATGATCGCGCTCACCGAGAACACGCGGATCGACTGGTCGCTCGGGCACGGGGTCGCCTACGCGGACACGGCGGGATAATCCGCGCCGCGCCGGCCCCTCCGCGCCGGCGGATGGAGTGCTTCGTGTTTACCCGCCACGCCGCGCGGCTCGCCCGCGCCCTGCTCTTCGCGCTGTTCGCCGTCGGCGCGGCTCACGCGCAAAGCGGCAAACCGATCCACATTCTGGTGGGCTTTCCGCCCGGCGGCGGCACCGACGCGGTGGCGCGCACGCTGGCGGAGAAACTCAAGGACGAACTCGGCACCCAGGTGCTGGTGGACAACCGCCCCGGCGCGGGCGGGCAGATCGCCGCCATTGCGCTGAAGACCGCCGCGCCCGATGGCACCACCTTCTTCATCTCGCACGACCACACCGTTTCCATCGTCCCGCTGGTGATGAAGAACCCCGGCTTCGTCCCGGCGCGCGACTTTGTGCCGGTGGCGGGGTTTGCCACCTTCGTCAACGCGCTGGCCTTGTCCGGCGGCACGCCGGCGGCGGACTTTGCGGAATGGGTGGCTTGGGTCAAGAAGCAAGGCGGCAAGAGCGCGGTGGGCATTCCGGCGCCAGCCTCGGTGCCGGAGTTTCTGGTCAAGTCGGTGGGCGAGAAGTTCGCGCTCGATTTGGTCGCTGCGCCCTACCGCGGCAGCGCGCCGATGATGGCCGACATGCTCGGCAACCAGATTCCGGCAGGCGTGGGCTCGCTACCGGACTTCATGGAGAACCAGCGCGCCGGCAAACTGCGCATCGTCGCGGTGATGGGCGACAAGCGCCAGGCCGCGCTGCCGGCCGTGCCGACGTTTGCGGAACTCGGTGTGGCCGGCTTCGACGAGATTCCGTTCTACGGCTTCTGGGCGCCGGCCGGTACGCCGAAAGAGGCGATCGACCGGTTCGGCGCGGGACTCGCCCGCGTGGCGGCGCAGCCTGACGTTCGCGAGAAGCTCACCAACTGGGGCCTGACGGTGCAGTACATGCCGCCGGCGCAACTGGCCGCCCGCGAGCGCGCCTACTCGCAGGCCTGGGCGCAGATCGTCAAGAAGAGCGGCTTTGTGCCGCAGTGAGCTGAGCGGTCAGCAACACGCGGTCGTCGTCCGGCAGCCGCAGTCCGTAGCGCGCATACAGCGCACGCGCAGGTGCGTTGGCGGCCCCGACTTCCACCTTCACCGCGCGGCAGCCGAGCGCGCGGCATTGGGCAAACAACGCATAGAGCAGCGCGCGGGCCACGCCCCGGCGCCTCGCCTGCGGGCGGACGTACAGGTCGTCGATGATGGCGGCGAGTCCGCCATATTCCATCGAGTGGTTCAGCGCCAGCACGACGTGGCCGATGGCTGCGCTGTGCTCGTCCAGCGCCAGCCAGACCCGGCCGCGCGCGGGCGCGGCGAGCAGGGTCGCAAAGGAATCCCTCGCGCTGACCGCGTCGAACGGGTAAGGCGACTCAGCGTAGAAGTCGCGCATCAGCGCGAGTAGCGCGTC